>NZ_JBEOYO010000011.1:0-226028 GCF_040297125.1 Streptomyces sp. NPDC001868
GTTCCCCGCGCCCCTAAAAGATCAGGCCCCTGCGGGCCTGAGAAGCACGGGCGCAGCCCGGCTTTTCTGGGGCGCGGGGAACTGCGCGACCAGCCCCCACCGGGGCCGCGCTGTGGGGGTCGAAGGGGCGCAGCCCCTGTGGGATGGGACGGGTAGGGGCGGCGGGGGCGAAACCGGCTCGTCGTCAGGTGGCACCGTCGAAGAGACTGCCACCGTCGATCGAGGCCGGCGTCCGATGCCCCGACAACGCCAACGTGAGATCGAACTCGGCGAGCAGACAACGGATGACATGCTCGACGCCCGCCTGACCGTCGAGGGCGAGCCCGTACACGTACGGCCGCCCGAGAAGAACGGCCCGAGCCCCGAGCGCCAGCGCCTTGAAGACATCGTCCCCACTCCGCACCCCGCTGTCGAAGAGCACGGCCACCCGCGCCCCCACCGCCCGAACCACTCCCGGCAACGCGTCGGCGGCCCCCACACCCCCACCCACCTGCCGCCCCCCATGGTTGGACACGACCACCCCGTCCATCCCCGCATCCGCGGCGAGCCGCGCGTCGTCCGGGTGCAGGACGCCCTTCAACACGATCGGCCCGTCCCAGTGCTCGCGCAGGAACGCCAGGTCGGGCCACGTCTTGCCGGGATCCCCGAACATGCCCGCGAAGTGCAGCACGGCCGCGTTCGGATCCTCGTGGACCGGCTTGGCGAGACCCGCCTGGAACGCCGGGTCGGAGAAGTAGTTGGCGGTGCCGACACCGTGCAGGAACGGCAGATACGCCCGCTCCAGATCACGCGGACGCCACCCGAGCAACGGCGTGTCGAGGGTGACGACGAGCACGGAGTACCCCGAGGCCTTCGCCCGCGCCAGGAAACTCCGGGTGACCTCACGGTCCTTCGCCCAGTACAGCTGGAACCACCGCTCCGCGTCCCCCAGTACCTCCGCGACCTGCTCCATGGGCGTACTCGACGCCGAGGACAGGATGTACGGCACCCCCTGCGCGGCGGCGGCCCGCGCCGCCGCCGACTCCGCCTCCGGGTGCACGATCGACAGCACGCCCACCGGCGCGAGCGCCACCGGCGCCGGCAGCGCACGGCCCAACACCTCGACGGACAGATCGCGTTCGCTCACGTCCCGCAGCAGCCGGGGCACGATCCGGTGCCGCTCCAACGCCGCCCGGTTGGCGCGCGCCGTACCGCCGTCGCCCGCGCCGCCCGCCACATAGCCGACGGGACCCGCGCCGAGCCGGTGCTCGGCCAGTTCCTCAAGCCGGGCCAGATCGGTGGGCAGCCGGGGCACGGCCCCGCCCAGCCCGCCCAGGTAGATCTCGTACTGAAAGTCCGCCCAGTGCTTCGCCATCCGTCCGCCCTGCCCCTCGCCGCCGACAACGCCCCGCGTCGCCGACGATCCTGACGATCCGGGAGGGCGCCGTCCAGACGCCGACACGGGCTTCCCTTCGGCACCCTTACCTACAGGGCCCCTTCCCTTCAGCTTCCTTCGGCGGCGAGCACCGGCTCCGGCGTGTCCGTCGGCGCCCCCGGCCCGGTGATCGGCGGCACCGGCACATCGGCCGTACGGACCAGCCGGGCGCCCTCGGGGCCGTACACCGCGCGTGGTTCGGGAAACAGGCGGAGCAGGGTGAGGAAGAGGACCGCCGACACGGCCAGGGACAGCGGGAGACTGATGTCGACGCCGCCCGCGAGGTCGCCGAGCGGGCCGACGAACTGGCCCGGGATGTTGGTGAACAGCACGCCGAGCACCGCCGAGACCCACCACGCGGTCATTCCGCGCCAGTTCCAGCCGTGGGCGAACCAGTAACGGCCGCCGCGCTGACGGCGGTTGAAGACCTGGAGGGCCTCGGGGTCGTACCAGCCGCGCCGGGTCCAGAAGCCCAGGATCATCACGACCATCCACGGGGTGGTGCAGGTGATGATCATCGTGGCGAAGGTGGAGATGGACCGGACGAGGTCCAGCCCGAACCGGCCGACGAAGATGAACCCGATGGACACCACACCGACCAGCACGGTCGCCTGGACGCGCGACAGCCGGGGGAAGACGGAGGAGAAGTCCAGGCCGGTGCCGTACAGCGAGGTCGTGCCCGTCGACAGGCCGCCGATCAGGGCGAGCAGACACACCGGCAGGAAGAACCAGCTCGGTGAGATTGCCAGCAGCCCGCCCACGAAGTCGGGGGCCGCCGGATCGACGTACTCCGGGGCCTTGGCCGCGATGATGCTCGCCGTGGACAGGCCGAAGAGGAACGGCAGGAGCGTGGCGATCTGGGAGAGGAACGCGGCCCCGATCACCTTGCGGCGCGGGGTGCTCGCCGGGATGTAGCGCGACCAGTCGCCCAGGAACGCGCCGAACGACACCGGGTTGGAGAGCACGATCAGGGCCGCGCCGATGAAGGACGGCCAGAACAGCGACTGGGTCGCCGCGTCCGCGGAGTCCGTGAAGACGCCCGCGTACGACGGGTCGAAGTCACCGGCGAAGGCGATCGCGCCGAGCAGGAACAGCAGGCTCGCCGAGGTCACCGCGACCTTGTTGACGAAGAGCATGAACCGGAAGCCGTACACGCACACCGCGAGGACGAGGACCGCGAAGAGGGCGTAGGCGACGACGTACGACGGTGTCGAGCGCTCCAGGCCGAAGAGCCGGTGCGCGCCGCCGACCAGGGCGTCGCCGGAGCTCCACACCGAGATGGAGAAGAAGGCGACGGCCGTGAGGAGGGAGAGGAAGGAGCCGACCACCCGGCCGTGGACGCCCAGGTGGGCGGAGGAGGAGACGGCGTTGTTGGTGCCGTTGACCGGGCCGAACACCGCCATCGGGCACAGGATCAGCGCGCCGGCGACGACCCCGAGAAGGGTGGCCGCGAGGCCCTGCCAGAAGGAGAGGCCGAACAGGATCGGGAAGGCGCCCAGCACACAGGTGGAGAAGGTGTTGGCGCCGCCGAACGCGAGCCGGAACAGGTCGAGCGGTGTCGCGGTGCGGTCCGCGTCGGGGATGCGCTCGACACCGTGCGACTCGACCTCCGTGAGGGACGGCGGCGCGGGCGGGGCGGCGGGGGAGTGATCGGGGGTCGGGGACGTCTCGGGCATGAGGACTCCAGCGGGGGACCGGCGGCGGCGCGTTTCGTGGCGCGGTGGGCAGGAGGGCCGGGGCGCCGCCGGGTGGGCGACAGGAGCGGAAGCCGTCCTCGAGGGGTGAGGTGACGCTACGGGTGCGGGGCGGCGGGAACCAGAGGGCGCTTCATCCATTTTCCGGAGCCCGGGTGGATGAATCGTCCACCACTTTCCGGTCGTGCGGGGGCCGTTCGGGTGGTTGTGGCGCGCTGAAGCGGAATGTTTCAGGCCTATTGCTCAGCCGTGGAGATCCGGCCATTCATGATCACGGGTCGATCGGAAACCGCTCAGAATCGGGGTTCGCATGGTCGGACTCTGTGACTTCGAGCCACTGATTCAATACTCAAAGTTACTGAAACCTGTGGGGTCGATGTGTGTTCCGGCCCGGGACCCGGCAGACTCGCGCTCGCCGATCCGGCACCGTCCGGGCAGGCTTCGTCCACGCGACCGATGTGGCGGGGCCGTCCGGGCACTCCTACAGAGCGGAAGGATGCACACCATGCCGAAGACCGCGCGATGGGCAGCGACCCTCACCCTGACGGCCACCGCCGTCTGCGGTCCCCTCACGGGCTCCGCGCTCGCCGCCCCCGAGCCCGCCGCGTCCGGGCTCTACGCCCCCTCGGCCCTGGTCCTGACCGTGGGCCACGGCGAGGCCGCGGCCACCGTCGCCCCCGAGCGCGCGGTCACCCTGAACTGTGCGCCGAAGCCCTCCGGCACGCACCCGGCGCCTGTCGACGCCTGCGCCGAACTCCGCGACAGCGGCGGCGACTTCGACGCCCTGAGCAGCAGGGCCGGGGTGATGTGCGACAAGCGGTACGACCCGGTGGTCGTCACCGTGCACGGTGTCTGGCAGGGCAAGCGCGTCGCGTACGAGCGCCTCTTCGGCAACGAGTGTCTGAAGAACTCCGGCGCGAGCGTCCTGTACGCCTTCTGAGCGTCCCCCGTGACCGGGCCGCCGCGAGGCGGCCGACAGACCGGGGTCGCGTGGCTCCGTGAGTGATGAGCGAGGGTTCGTGGCTGGGGAGCGCGAGCCCTGTCGCGGAGTGTCACGCGATCCCCGTCCGGGGGCCGGCCGAAGCGGAGTGGGGCCGCGGCCGGCCCCCGGCATCATCCGCCGGGAACTCTCAGCGGTTCGCCCGGAGGGTCACTCGGAGGTGACGGTCCAGCGCCCGACCTGCTGGTGGCCGGTGTCGTACAGGGGCTGGCCGTCCCCGGGTTCGATCTCGCAGTGCCGGAGGTTGCCGCCCCAGTAGCGCAGGATGCGCTCCAACTCCTGGACGGTGGTGCCCTCGTCCCAGTCCGTGCTGTCCAGGTCGACTTCGAGAAGAAACTTCACTTCGCGCGTCTCCACTTCTCTATCGCTCGGATTCCGTGCCGGCGTCCACCGGAACGGAGCGTGCCTGCCGCAGGTCCTTCAATCGTTTCATTGAACTGCTACTTGAGACTTGGCCGTTGCGGAGGCGGGCCCGGCGGAGGCGAGGCGGGCGGAGGCGGCGAGGGCGGCGGGGATGGCGGGGGTGGCAGATCCGGGAGCGGCGGAAAGCGGCCCAGCAGTCCGGCGGCGCGCAGCAGTCGGTGCATCCGGGGCTGGTCGGAGACGAGACGGAGCCGGCCGCCGCCCGCCCTGGCCGCGGCCTCCGCCCGGCACAGCACCCGCAGGCCCGAGCAGTCGAAGAACGCGACAGAGCGCAGATCGACGAGCACATCCGGTTCGGCGGCCCCGGTGGTGGCGGCCGTCAGATGCTCGGCCACGAAGCCCGCCGACGCCACGTCGATCTCACCGGAGACCTCGATCACGGTGAACGGGCCGATCCGGCGGGTGCGGGCGTACGGGTTCGCCTCCGCCGTCGGCCCGGGGCCGGGCCCGGTGGCCGCGTCCCCGGGCCGAGGGACGGCACGGTCATGGGCATCCGGAGTCATGGCGGCTCCACCATGTCAGGGGTAGGGCGCATTCGATCCCGTTAGCTACCCCGGCGCAGAGCCGGCCATCCCTTTCGCGCCCCGCGCAAGATCTACAGCACTCGAAAAGGTGAATTCCCGTTTTGTGTATTGACATTTGAAGGAGTGGGGCGGGGGGCGTAGGGCGGAGGGCGGGGTGGAGTCAGCCGACCGGTGCGGCGATGCGCAGGGGCGCGGGGCCCGACGCGCTCGCACCGGCCGGCCCGGTGTCCTCGATGTCCCGTGTCACCTCCGACCACCACGCCGGACCGTCCTCGATGTGCCGCAACAGCACACCTTCGCGGATCGCCCAGGGGCAGATCGTCACGGACTTCAGACCGGTGAGCTTCATCGTGGTGTGCCCGACCAGCGCCCCGGCGAGGCTCTGTGCCGACCGCGGCGCGGAGATACCCGGGAGGGCGGACCGCTCGGCCGCCGGGAGGGAGGCCAGGCGGGAGACGGCGTCTCCCAGGTCCGCGCACCGCAACTCCCGCTCCACGAAAGGCCCGTGGCGGCCCGGCGCCGATCCGCACAGCCGGGCCAGCTGCTGGAAGGTGCGCGAGGTGGCGACGGCGGTGCGCGGTCCCTCCCAGCGGATGCGCGCGGCGACGTCCCGGAGCTGATGGCGGACCTTGCGCCGCAGCGCCTTGACGCTGTCCGGCGACGGCGGGTCCTGCCCGTGGAAGAACTCCTGGGTCAGCCGGTTCGCGCCCAGCGGCAGCGAGGCCACGAAGTCCGGCAGCCGGCCCCGCCCGAAGGCCACCTCCAGCGAACCGCCCCCGATGTCCAGCAGCGCGAGCGGCCCCGACCGCCAGCCCATCCACCGCCGCGCACCGAGGAAGCTCAGCTCGGCCTCCACCTCGCCGGGCAGGGTACAGATCGGTACCCCGGTCTCGGTGCGCACGGCCCGCAGGACCTCCCGGCCGTTCGGCGCGGAGCGCACCACGGCGGTCGCGAACGCCAGCGGCGTCGACGCCCCCCATCTCTCCGCCGTGCGCGACGCGGCCGCGACCGCGTCGCACAACTGCCGTACGGCCTCTTCGGGCACCTCACCCCCGGGTGGCACCTGTTCGGACAGCCGCAGACGCCACTTGGCGGTGTGCACCGGCAGCGGCACACCGCCCTCGGCGTCCGCCACCACGAGCCGCACGGTTTTCGACCCCACATCGACCACACTCATCCGCATGACCGACGGAGTACCCGGTGAGCGCCCCAACACGCGTGTCCCGTACGGCGGTCGGTTGCGCACAGTCGTATACAGGCCGATCGGGCGCTGCCGCTCACGCCCGTCGGAGGGCCGGCCGCTCGCAGCCGTCGGAGGGCCGGCTGTTCACGTCCGTCGGGGGCAGGCCGTTCGCACCCATGATCGGAATGATCAGACTTATTGCATATGATGTGCAGGTGCAGAACTACGACATCAGGGTGGCGGGACCCGACGACCTCGACAGCGCCCGTACGGTGATGCTCGACACCGTCTACCGCGACTTCGGCACCGGCTATGTGCCGCGCTGGCACGGGGACATCATCGATCCGCACGCCGCGTACGTGGCACCCGACCGGCATGTGCTCCTGGTGGCGGTCGACCAGCGGGACGGCGCGGTCGTCGGCACCGCCGCACTGGACTCCCGGGGTCCCGCCCATCCGCCCAACCCCCGCTGGCTGGCCGAGCGTTACCCGTCCGGCGAGACCGCCCAGCTGCGCCGGGTGTACGTGCGCGCCGAGCACCGGCGGCGCGGGCTGGCCCGGCGGCTGGTCGCGGCGCTGCTGGAGTTCGCGGCGGCCGACGGCGGTTACCGCTCCGTCTATCTGCACACCGATCCCGGGGTACCCGGCGCCGAGGACTTCTGGCGCTCGCAGGGTGTGGCCGTGTGTGACGAGCGTGAGGTGACGGGAGAGCGGGTCGTGCACTTCGAGATTCCGGTGCCCCGGCCGGTGTCCCAGTCAGCGCCGCAGGTGGCGCCGCAGGCGGGCCGCCCCCTCGTCGGTTAGATGATAATCATTCTCATGTAGGGTGTGTCGCGCGCCACCCACCCACCCCCCTGTCTCACAGAGAACCAAGGACCATGCGCCCTCCCCGCCGCCGTCGCGTCGTCGCCGGCCTGCTCCTCGCCCCCGTGCTGACCGGCTGCTTCGCCTCGGGCGGTGACACGTCCGACGACAACTCCGCCGACGGCGCCCGGCTGCGCGTCGCCCTCGCCTTCCCGCCCGCCGAGAACTTCTCCCCGTACGGCGCCGACGCCACCCTCCTCAGCCGGCTCGGCGTCACCGAGGGCCTCACCAAGCTGGACGCCAACGGCGTCGCGGCCCCGGCGCTCGCCGAGTCCTGGACGCGCGAGAACGACCGGAACTGGCTTTTCACCTTGCGCGAGGCCACGTTCCAGGACGGCACCGAGGTCACCCCCGCCACTGTCGCCGCCGCCCTCACCGCGGCCACCGAGGCCGAGCCGGTCACCGCCGCGCTCTCCGGCATCAAGCTCACCGCGAAGGCGAGCGGCGGCCGTCAGGTGCGCGTCACCACCGAGGACCCGGACCCCGCCCTGCCGCTGAGGCTCACCAGCCCCGGCCTCGCGATCCTGTCCGCCAAGGCCTACGGCGGCAAGCGCGTGAACCCGGTCGGCACGGGCACCGGCCCGTTCGAGGTCACCAAGGTCACCGGCACCACCGCGGCCACCCTGGACCGCTTCGACGCGTACTGGGGCGGGCGCGCCCAGGCGAGCGGCATCGACGCCAAGTTCATAGCCGACGGCTCCGCCCGCACCAACGCGCTGCGCACCGACCAGGTCGACATCGCCGAGTCCGTGCCCGTGTCGCAGGCGTCCACCCTCGACCAGGGCGCCCGACGCGAGACGGCCACCACCCGCACCGCCAGCCTCCTCCTCAACACCAAGAGGGGCGCGTTCAAGGACCCGAAGCTCCGGGCCGCCGCTCGTGAGGCCGTCGACGGCTCCGTCCTCGCCAAGGACGTGTACGAGGGCTACGCCGACGCCGGCGTGGGCATCTTCGGACCCGCCGTGACCTGGGCCGCCGGCAAGCGCGTCGAACCGGCAGGCCGGGCGAAGGCCGCGAAGCCCGACGGCACCTCCGTCACCATCGCCACGTACGACAACCGGCCCGAGCTGCCCGAGGTCGCCCAGGTGCTGCAACAGCAGCTCCAGAAGGCCGGGTTCAAGGTGAAGCTGGAGGTCCGCGAGTACTCGCGGCTGGAGAGCGACGCCCTCGCCGGCAAGTTCGACGCGATCGTCGGCGCCCGCAACTCCTTGCTCGACACCGGCGACCCCGTCTCCATCATGGCCAGCGACTTCACCTGCGACGGCATTTACAACCTCGCCCTGCTCTGCGACAAGAAGGTCGACCAGGCCGTCGCCGCCGCCGGGAAGGAGTCCGACATCGCCAAGCGCCAGCAGGCGGCCATGAACGCCGAGGCGGCGATCCTCGGCACGGACGCCACCGTCCCGCTCGTCCACCAGCAGCTCATCACCGGCGTCGGCGACTCGGTCCAGGGCGTGATCCTCGACCCGTACGAGCGCACCCTGGTCGGAACGGGGACCCGGCGCTGAGACGGGCACTCTGGCGGGCCCTGCTCGCCGCCACGCTGCTGTGCGCCATCGGCCTGCTGCCCTGGCTGTCCCGCACCGACCCGGCGCTCACCGTCCTCAAGGCGCGCTCGGCCGAACGCGACCCCACACCTGAGGTCCTGGCGGCCGTACGGGACGAACTCGGCCTCGACGCGGGCCCGTTGAAGCTGCTGGGGGAGTGGTTCGGCGGGCTGGCGCGCGGTGACGCGGGCCGCTCGTGGATCTCCGGCGCCGAGGTCACCCCCTCCGTCGTCCAGGCCCTCGGCGCCCCCCTGCGCTCCGCGCCCCCGCCGCGCGGGCCCGGGGCCCCCACGGCCGCGGCGGTCTGCGCCCGCACCCTGTGGCTCGGCGCGCACCGCCGCCTCGACGACCGGCGCGGCGGCGGCAGCGTCGCCGCGATGGTCGCCGCGCTCCCCGAGTTCCTCACCGCGTCCGTGCTCGCCGTCGTCGTCGGGGTGCACCTCGGCTGGCTGCCCGCGCTCGGCTGGTACGGGCCGCAGTGGATGGTGCTGCCCGCCCTCGCCCTCGGCCTGCCCGCCGGCGCGCTGCTCGGCCGGATGCTCGACGACCTGCTGCCCGGCGCCTTCGCCGAGCCCTGGGCACTGGCCGCCGCCGCACGCGGCATACCCGGGCGGGCCACCGCCCGCCAGGCCGTACGCCGTTGCGTACCCGGACTGCTGCCCAACTTCGGTCTGTTCGTGGTGGGCCTCACCGGCGGTGCCGTCACCGTCGAGCAGATCTTCGACATACCGGGCCTCGGCCGCACCACCCTCCAGGCCGCCATCGCCCAGGACCTCCCCGTCCTCCAGGCCGGCACCCTCGCCCTCGTCCTGCTGGCCGCCGTCGCCGGAGCCCTCGTCCGCCTCGCCGCCCGCCTTCTCATCGGCCCCGCCCTCCGCGACGGCGCGCTGCACTCCCTGCACCGCCCGAAGCCCCCCGCGCCACGCCGTACGCCCTTGCTCTACGGCGCTGTCCTGCTGTCGGTCGTCGCGCTCGGCCTGACCCGCGACCCGCTCGCCCTCGACACCGGCGCCCGGCTCCAACCCCCTTCCTGGGCCCACCCGTTGGGCACCGACGCGCTCGGCCGCGACCTCCTCGCCCGGATCGGCCACGGGGCCTTCACCACCCTCGCCCTGGCCGTCACCATCAGCGCGGCGGCACTGCTGACGGGCGTCCTGCTCGGCCTGCTGCCCCGGCTCTCCGGGCCCCTCGTCGACACCGTCAACGCCATCCCCGCGGTCCTCGCGGGCCTGCTCGTCGCCGGCGTCGCCGGCAGCGGAGCGGCGACACCCGCGCTGGCCGTGGCCGCCGTCGCCTGGGTGCCGCTCGCCGCGCACACCACGGCCCTGCTCGAACAGGAGCGGGCCACGACACACATCACGGCCACCAAGGGACTGGGCGCGGACGACGCGTACCTGCTCCGCCGCGAGTTGCTGCCCGCCGTCCTGCCCCCCGTCGTCCGCCACGCCCTGCTCCGGCTGCCCGCCGTGGCCCTCGCCCTGACCTCCCTCGGCTTCCTCGGCCTCGGCGCACAGCCGCCGGACCCGGAGTGGGGCCTCCTCCTCGCCGAGAACCAGCCCTACGCCGAACGCGCTCCCTGGGCCGTCCTCGCCCCCGCCGCCGCCCTCGCCCTCCTCGGCGCGCTCGCGGTCACGGCGGCGGGAGGGGTGCGGTGGCCGAGCCTGCGGTTCGCCCGGGGCGCACGACAGCCGAAGCCCGCCGTCGCCACGACCCTCGGAGAGACCGGATGACCGGCTCCGCCGAGGAACCGAGGAGGACGCTCCGGCGGCGACCTGTGCCGGGGATGCGGCCGACAGACACATGACGAGCGAGGGCCGGGAGAGGCGAGCGGTGGACGACGTGTCCGAGATGCAGACGAAGAACACGGGGCCCGGCCGGCGGACGGCGGACGGGGTGGCCGGAGAAGGCACGGCCAAGCCCTCCCGTCGGGGCACCTGGGCGAAGCTCAATCCCCTTCTCCGGCTGCTGATCCTCACCCAACTCGCCTTCAACATCGGCTTCTTCGCCGTGCTGCCGTTCCTCGCCGAGCACCTCGGCACGGCCATCGGCATGGCCGGCTGGATGGTCGGTTTCGTCCTCGGACTGCGGACCTTCAGCCAGCAGGGGCTGTTCGTGGTGGGCGGCGCGCTCGCCGACCGGTACGGCGTACGGCCCGTGGTGCTGGCCGGATGCGTGCTGCGCATCGCCGGGTTCGCGTGGCTCGGCTACGCGGACGAGGACTGGTCGGTCATCGGGTCGGTCCTGCTGATCGGCTTCGCCGCCGCGCTGTTCTCCCCGGCCGTCGAGTCCGAGGTGGCCCGGCAGGCGGTGGTGTGGGAGGAGTCGGGCGGGGGACCCCGCACCAGCGTCCTCGCGCTGTTCACGGTGGCGGGGCAGGCCGGGGCGTTCCTCGGGCCGCTGATCGGGGCGCTGTTGCTGGCCGTGGACTTCCGCGTGGTGTGCCTCGCGGGCGCCGGGGTCTTCGTCCTCGTCCTCGCCGGGCACTTCCGGCTGCTGCCGCAGCACATCCCGGGCCGGGAGCGGGTCGAGGTGAAGGGCGGCCTCGGCGGGCTGCTGCGCAACCGCCGGTTCCTGGCGCTGTGCTGCGCGTATGGCGCCTACCTCCTGGCGTACAACCAGCTGTACCTCCTCCTCCCCGACGAGGTCGAGCGGGCCACGGGCTCGCAGTCCGCGCTGGCCTGGCTGTTCGGGCTGTCCTCGCTGCTCGTGGTGACCGCGCAGCTGCCGGTCACCCGCTGGGCGGCGGACCGGCTGGACCTGCGGCGGTCGATGACGGCCGGGCTGCTGCTGATCTCGGCCGGGTTCGCGGTGGTGGCCGCGGCCCGGCCCGCCGCATGGACCGGGAACGCCGGGCTGCTGCCCGCCGCCGGGTTCGTGGTGCTGCTGACCCTGGGACAGATGCTCGTGGCTCCGGGCGCCCGCGCGTGGGTCCCCGACCTCGCCGCCGACGGACGGCTCGGCCTCTACACCGGGGCGATGTCCTCCGTCTCCGGCCTGATCGTCCTCGTCGGCAGCGCGGGCACCGGCTCCCTCATGGGCACCGGGCTGCCCGGCGCCGTGCCCTGGCTGGTGCTCGCCGCGATCCCGGTCGCCTCGATCCTGCTGATCCCGCGTCAGCCGGCGGCGGAGTCGCGCCAGGGTGTGAGCCTGGGCCACCAGCCGGGCACCGCCCGCCGGTAGCGCTCGTACTCGGCGCCGAACCGCTCGCGCAGAACCGGCTCCTCGTACCACCGGGCGAACGCCCACATCGTGAGCCACGCGAACCCGCCGTACACGAACAGCACGGGCCGGGCCAGCAGCAGCCCCTGCCCGACGATCGCGGCGACGACCGCCACGTACATCGGGTTGCGCACGTACTGATAGAAGCCCGACACCACCAGATGCTCGGTGGGCGCGACCGGCGCCGGGGTCCCGAGGCCGTCGGCCACGAACCGGGCGAACGCCGACAGCAGCACGACGGCCCCCACGACCAGGGGGAGGAGACCGACCAGCCGCAACGGCAGCCACCAACTGCCGCTGGCCCAGGCCGTGAGCCACCACGGCAGCAGCACGGCGACCGTACCCGGGGCCAGCGCGAAGAAGACCGAACTGCCTGCGGCGGCTGCGGATTTGCGCATACGCCCACGGTGGGGGGAGGGGGCCGTTGAGGGGAAGTGGTCGGGTGCGGGTGGGTGGGGGCTGGTCGCACAGTTCCCCGCGCCCCTGCTTGTTTAATATCGGCCCGCAGGGCCGATTTCTTAGGGGCGCGGGGAACTGCGCGAGCAACCACGACGGACCCGCGCCGGGGGGTCGAAGGGGCGCAGCCCCTGGGGGATGGGATGGGTAGGGGCGGCGGGGGCGAGGAACCGTCAGGCCATCTGCCGCCGCACCAGTTCGTGTAGCCGCCCCCCGGCGTTCGCCAACAACCGCCCTGGCGCCCCCACCTCCGCCACCTTGCCGTCCTCCATGACCACCACCCGATCCGCGTCCATGACCGTGGACAGGCGATGGGCGATCACGATCCGCGTGGCGTTCAACGCCCGCGTGCTCTCGATCACGGTGCGCTGCGTCTCGTTGTCGAGCGCACTCGTGGCCTCGTCGAAGAAGAGAATGCGCGGCCGGCGGATGAGAGCCTGGGCGATCATCAGCCGCTGGCGCTGGCCACCGGAGATCGCCCCGTTGCCCTGCACGATCGTGTGCAGCCCCATCGGCATCCGCTTGATGTCCTCGGCGAGCCCCGCCATCTCCGCCGCCGCCATCGCCTCCTCCGGCGTGAACGGCTCGGTGCCGCAGATGACGTCCAGGATCGAACCGGTGAACGGCTGCGCGTGCTGGAGGACGACACCGCACTGTCGGCGCACGGCGGACTGGTCGAGGGCGCCGAGGTCCTGGCCGTCGTAGAGCACACTCCCGGAGACCGGCTTGTCGAAGCCGATGAGCAGGCGCAGCAGGGTCGATTTCCCGCAGCCGCTCGGGCCCACGATCGCCACGAACTCGCCCGGCTCGATGGCGAAGGACACGTCGTCCAGCACCAGTGGGCCGTCGTCCGCGTAGCGGAAGGAGAGCCGGCGGGCCTCCAGCGCGCCGGAGAGGACCCCCGGGCGCGTACTCGCCGTACGCACCTCCGGTGTCGCCTCCAGCACCGGCTTGATCTCCTCGAACAACGGCAGCACCGCCACCGCCGACACGAACGCCCCCGTCAGCTGCGTGACCGAGGTCAGCAGCATCGTCACCGAGGTGTTGAAGGTGAGGAACTCCGCCGCCGACATCGAACCCCGCGCCGGACCCGCCAGCAGCATGAACATCAGCAGGGTGCACAGCGGGAGATACACCGCGCCCAGCACCGTGTTGAGGTTCTTGATGCCGCCGACCTTCTGCTGGAGCTCCCGGCTGCGCGCGAACTCGCCCGCCCAGGCCGCGTAGGCGTAGTTCTCGGCGGCGGCCACGCGGAGCTTCGGCAGGCCCCGCAGGGTCTGGAAGGCCTGGTTGTTGAGCTTGTTGCTCAGCACCACCAGGCGGCGCTGCCAGCGGACCTGCCAGAGGCCGAGGCCCAGGAACACCGCAGCCACGATCACCAGCATGCCGATCGCCGCCAGCGCCATCGGCACGCTGTACCAGAGCAGCAGACCGAGGTTCACGGCACCGACGGTCACCGACTGGGCGACCACGGGACCGACCCCGGCCAGGGTGCGGCGGATCGCGCTGATGCCCATGGCCGCGCTCGCCAGTTCACCCGTGGAGCGCGACGCGAAGAACTTCGTGGGGAGGCGCAACAGACGGTCCCAGACCGCCGGTTGGAGGGTGGCCTCGATACGGCCCTCCATACGGAGGATCGTCAGGTTCTGCAGGAGCAGGAACGCGGCCGACACCACGCTCGTCAGCATGATCGCCAGGCAGAGCCCCACGATCAGGTCCTCCTGGGCCTTCGGCACGTACTCGCCGAGGATCCGGCCCGTCGCGATCGGCACCAGCGAGCCGAGCGCGACCGTCACCAGTCCGCTGAGCAGCAGGCCGGTCATGTCAGCGCCGGTACCGTGGAGGCTGAACCGCATCAGCCGCAGCGGGGTCAGCACCCGTTCGGGCAGCGGACGGTAGAACATCACCGCCCGCGGCTCGAACTCCGCCGCGTTCGCCTTCTCGATCGGCGTCTCCCGGCCGGACGACGGCTGTACGGCCACATAGCCGCCGCGCCGCCACAGCAACGCCACCGGCGCGCCGGACAGGGCCCGGTGCCCGACCAGCGGGCCCACGTTCTCCCGCCACCAGTTTCCGGCGAGGCGTACGGCGCGGACCCGTACCCGGGAGGCCAGCGCGACGCGTTCCACCGGGTCGAGCCGGTCGCTCTCGGTGCCGCTCTGCGCGGGCTCGGAGAGGACGATCCCGGCCGCCTGGGCGACGAGCTTGCAGGCCGCGTACGTGGCGTCGGCGTCGGCGGCCGTCGTACGCCGGTTCGCGGAGGACTTGCCGATGGACGCGAGCAGCGTGCGGTCAGCCTGGGCGCGTACCGCCTCACCGGCCTTGATACCGGCGGCCGTACGGTCCTCGTGGGTGCGCTCCAGCTGCTCGATCCAGCGGTCCAGCGTCGCCAGCAGCCGGAACTGCTGGTCGACCATGCTCTGCCAGACCCCCGGGTCCATCAGCAGATCGGCCGCCGCCTCCGCCCCGTACAGCGAGCCGTACTGCACGCTGCCGGGCGGCACCCGCATCCAGAACACGTCGTCGTCGGTGGGCGCGGCGGCCTGCTCGGTGGCCATCGGCGCCTGGAAGAGGATCGACAGGCCACGGCCGACGCCCAGGGCGAGCGCGTATTCGAGGGGGCTGGTCTGCGGGGGGACGAGCTGGGGGTTGCCCCATTCGTCGTACGACCAGGTCTCGGTGCCCGCCTGCTGGTACAGCTCGCGCAGGCCGATGCGCCGGACCACGCAGTCGCGGAGCGGGCGGGCGACCAGGGTGTGCTGGGGCCCGGCGACCGGGCCGAGCAGCAGCGCGCCCGCTTCGAGGCGGCCCAGATGGTGCCAGTGGCCCTGCTCGACGGCGTCGACCGCGAACAGGTCCAGGGCGCCGGAGGCCACCAGCCACAGGGTCTGCGGACCTTCGAGGTCCAGGCGGGTATGGCCGGCGCAGTCCAGGGGTGTGCCCATGGCGCCGAGCGCACCGAGGACGAGGTCGCCCTCCTCGTGCACGGAGGTCATCTCATCGCTCCCTGACCAGCTGGGCGTACGCGCCGCCGCGTGCCACCAGCTCCTCGTGCCGGCCGCGCTCCACGATCGTGCCGTGCTGCAGGACGACGATCTCGTCGCTGTCGCGGACCGTGGAGAGCCGGTGGGCGATCACCACACAGGCACAGCCGCGCTTGCGCAGGTTGTCCATGACGGTCAGCTCGGTCTCCGCGTCGAGCGCGCTGGTCACCTCGTCGAGGACCAGGATGCTGGGCCTGCGGACCAACGCCCGAGCGATCTCCAGGCGTTGACGCTGACCGCCGGAGAAGTTACGGCCGTCCTGCTCGACCCTGCTGTTGATCCCGCCCGGCCGGCGGGTCACCACGTCGTACAGGGCCGCGTCCCGCAGCGCCTCCACCACGGCCTCGTCCGGGATCGACGGGTCCCACAGCGCCACGTTGTCGCGGACCGTGCCCTCGAAGAGGAAGACCTCCTGGTCGACGAAGGAGACCGAGGCGGCGAGCGCCCCCCGGGGGATGTCCTCCAGGCGCCGGCCGTCGATACGGATCACGCCCTCCCAGGGCGTGTACAGGCCCGAGATCAGCCGGGACACCGTCGACTTGCCGCTGCCGGAGCCGCCGACCAGCGCCACCTGCCGGCCCGGCCCCACGGTCAGGTCGAAGCCGGTGAGCAGGGGCTTGTCGAGGGGGCTGTAGCCGAAGGTGATGTTCTCCAGCTCGACATGGCCCTGCAGCCGGCGGGTGGACTCGCCGGCGTCCGGGCGGGCGTACAGCGGGTCCGCCTGGAAGTTCTCCACGTCCTTGAGACGGGCCACGTCCGCCGCGAAGTCCTGGATACGGCCCGCGACGCCGTTGAGGCGGGTGATCGGCGCGGTGAACCGGACGACCAGCGCCTGGAACGCGACCAGCAGACCCACGGAGATATGGCCCTCGACCGCGCGCATCCCGCCGATCCAGAGGATCAGCGCGCTGTTGACCGTGGCGAGCGTCGGGGCGACGACCCCCAGCCAGGCGCTCGGCACCCCGAGCCGCTGCTGCTCCTCCAGGGTGGTGGCGTGCTGCCCGGCCCACTTGCGGAAGTAGCCCTCCTCGCCGCCGGTCGCCTTCATCGTCTCGATCAGCTGGAGCCCGGTGTACGCCGTGTTGGTGAGCCGCGCGTTGTCGGCGCGCAGTTTCGCCGTACGGGTCGCGCGCAGCCGGATCACCACCCGCATCGCCACCACGTTCAGCAGGGCCACCCCGATGCCTACGAAGGTGAGCTGCGGGTCGTACGTATAGAGGAGTACGGCGTAGAGGACGACCACGACCGCGTCCACCCCGGCGGCGGCGAGATCGCGGGCCAGGGTCTCGGCGACCGCGTCGTTGGACTGCAGCCGCTGGACCAGGTCGGCGGGGCTGCGCTGGGAGAAGAAGGTGACGGGCAGGCGGAGGAGGTGGCGGAGGAAGCGGGCGCTGGACAGGGTGGAGGAGATCAGGCGTCCGCGCAGCAGGTTGGCCTGTTGCAGCCAGGTCAGCAGGACCGTCAGCAGCACGCACGCGCCCATCGACGCGAACAGCACGCCCAGCAGCGAGGTCTGGCCGCCGATCAGGAACATGTCGATATAGGTACGGCTCAGCGCGGGCACGGCCGCGCCGACCGCCACCAGGAGGAGGCTGGCGAGGACGGCGGCGGGCAGGGTGCCGGCGGTGCCGCGCATCCGGGCGGGCATGGCGCCGAGGACGCCGGGCCTGCGGCCGCCCTTCTCGAAGCCCTCGCCGGGCTCCATGACGAGGACGACCCCGGTGAAGCTGGAGTCGAAGTCCTCCATCGGCACGAACCGGCGGCCCTTGCCCGGGTCGTTGATGTGGACACCGCGCCGGCCGAAGCGGCGCCCCATGCCGTCGTAGACGACATAGTGGTTGAACTCCCAGAACAGGATGGCCGGCGCCTTCACCTCGGCGAGGGCGGCCACGTCCATCTGCATGCCCTTGGCGGTGAAGCCGTAACTGCGGGCCGCCTTCAGGAGGTTGCTGGCCCGCGAGCCGTCCCGGGAGACACCGCAGGCGATGCGCAGCTCCTCCAGCGGGATGTGCCGTCCGTAGTGGCCGAGGACCATGGCGAGGGAGGCGGCGCCGCACTCCACGGCCTCCATCTGCAGGACGGTCGGTGTGCGCACGGTCTTCTGCCGGCCCTTGGGCACCGGGCGCTTCGGCGGGGTGGCCTTGCGTCTGCCGCGTGTCGGCGGCCGCGTGGTGTCCTGGGACGCGGTCACGGGAGCAGCCAATCGATCGGACGCTCGTCGGCCATCCGGATTGAACCCGTGGCCATGGTCATGGAGGTCAGCTCGAACGGCGGCCCGTCCTGCGAGGACCACTTGTAGCCGGACTCGGTCGACGCCTTCCGGTCCAGCCGGACGGTGACGGCCACCGGCCGGCCCTTCTTGGTGAACTGCTCGCCGAGCTGCCGGTCACCGAGGAACGCGCCGATCGACTGCGGGGTCTGCGCGGTGCGGTCGACCTTCTTCACATGGCCGCGCAGCACGCCGTACCGCTGGGTGGGGGCCGACTGGACGGTCAGGTCCACGGCGGCGTCCGCGGGGATCGAGGCCGCGTTCTCGGCGGGGACGTACACCGTGGCGTAGAGCGGGTCGTCGGCGTCGGCGACCTTCTCGACGGCCGCGACATTCGCGCCGGTCTGGATGATCTGGCCGATCGTGGCGGCAAGCGCGGAGACCCGGCCGGCCGCGACGGACCGTACGACCGCCTCGCCGTCGGCGGTGGCGACCTTGAGGACGGGGGCCCTGGCGGGCAGCCGCTCGCCCTGTTTCGCGAGCACGGCGGTGACCTGGCCGGCCACCGGGCTCTGCAGTACGTAGCTGCCCTGCCCATGGGTGAGCACGGCGGGCGCGCTGACCGTGGACGCGACGGAACCCGTGACGGCCCAGACGGACGCGGCGGCCATGGCGACCACGGTCACGGACAGCACCAGCCAGCCCTGCGGGCGCGCGAAGCGCACCGGGAGGTCGAGTTCCTCCGGTGACTGGAGCTTGGCGAGGGCCTGTTGGCGGAACTGCACGGGACTTCCCTCACCTGCGGGACAGGGGACGACAGAAGACGGGATGACTGAAGACGGGGTGACAGAAGAACGGAGACGACAGAGGTCGTGCGGACCTTCAGGGCACCCCGAGAGTCCCGGAACCTGTCAGGTGGTTCCGGGACTCAGCGGCACCAGGGGTCGATCAGAGACCGGCGACCAGGCTCGTGACCGGGGCGGTGTTCAGACCGGTGACACCCTCGACCGTGCCGACGGCCGTGTTGACCAGGCCGGAGACCGGGGCGATGCCGTCCACCAGGCCGGTGACGGTGCCGACGGCGTTGACGGACAGGCCACCGGAGACGGCGTCGAGGGCGGCGTCCGAGATCTCGGCGGTCTCAACCTGGGGGGTGGAGTTCATGATGGAACTTCCCTTCGTATAGCTATTCATAAGGGGGGAGCGGCCCCCTTCTGGGGACAGAACGACGGCCGCACACGTGGGTACCCACTTCTCGTTTCCGAGAGCTTGGCGGCCCCCGCGGTGCGATGGATCAAAGCAGATCGCCGCCGCACACATCCAATCAACATGGCCTCCCACCAGCGCACTTGGTGACCATGACGGTTCATCCGTGCAGACTTGCGCACGCCTTGGGGGTCACTTCTTCACACGGATCGCGGCATCGTCATACCCGGTTCATTGCCGGCGGGAAAACGAACTGGACAGTCCCCCCTCAAAGGCACAGCGCGCCCGTCGCTCCTGTGCAGAACTCCCACCGGCCGTGACTCCGCTGAGCATTCGGTGTGGAGATTCCCTGAAGCCGGTTTCCCGGCCGTCGAGGGGGACGGACCGCTACCGGCCGGTCGCTGAGGGTGTCGCCGCGGGGGCCGGTCGCCGACGTGACGGGGTGCCTCGTCGGGGGTGCGGGCGGGAAGTCGTGAAATGGCGCCCGAACTGGGGGCGTAGCGCGCTTTGCGAAATGGAAGATCGAAATCTTTTTGCGGAGCGTTGAACACCCCCTCGGAACCATCCGTACCAACTGGCAACCAGGCGCCCCCAGTTCATCCGCCGGACGGCGGTACGGACCCCGTCCCCAGGAGGTCAAGAGTTGAGTCACAAACGAGCCACCAAGCGCAAGGCGTTCATAGCCGCAGGCGGCGTGGCGGCGCTCGGCGCAGCAGCCCTCATCCTTCCCAACGCCATGGCGTCGCAGACGGAGTCGAAGGACGCAGCCCCGAAGACGCTCGCCGCGGGCGACGCCTCGGATCTCGCCTCCCAGCTGCAGGAGTTGCTCGGTGATGCGTTCGCAGGCGCGTACTACGACTCGGGCGAGCAGCAGCTCATCATCAACGTCATCGACGGTCTCGAGATCGACGGCGACGACAACAACGTGATCGTCCAGGCCCAGTCGGCGGGCGCGGAGGTCCGCGAGGTCGACAACAGCTGGTCCGAGCTCCAGAAGGGCGCGGCGACGCTCAAGGAGCAGGCCAGTGTCCCGGGCACCGCCTGGGCGATCGACCCCCGCACCAACAAGCTCCAGGTCACCGCCGACTCCACGGTCACGGGCGAGAACTGGGACACCATCGAGACGGCCGTCAAGTCGCTCGGCTCGGGCATGGCGACCATCAAGAAGTCCGCCGGCACGTTCAAGCCCTTCCTGGAGGGCGGCGACGCCATCTTCGGCGGGGGCGCGCGCTGCTCGGCCGGCTTCAACGTCGTCAACGCCGAAGGCGCCCCGGCCTTCCTGACCGCCGGTCACTGCGGTGTCGCCGAGGCCGAGTGGTCCGAGGAGGAGGGCGGCGCCCCGATCGGTACCGTCGACGCGGCGACCGCCACGTTCCCCGGCACCGGTGACTTCGCCCTGGTCAACTACAACGACCCGGCGACGCAGGCGGCCAGCACGGTCGACCTCGGCAACGGCCAGACGGTCAACATCAACGCGGCCGGCGAGGCCGCGGTCGGCCTCCAGGTCTTCCGCATGGGCAGCACCACCGGTCTCGCCGACGGTCAGGTCACCGGCCTCGAAGCCACGGTGAACTACCCCGAGGGCACGGTCACCGGTCTCATCCAGACCAACGTCTGCGCCGAGCCCGGCGACAGCGGCGGCTCGCTGTTCACCGAGGACGGCCAGGCCATCGGTCTGACCTCCGGCGGCAGCGGCGACTGCACGGTCGGCGGCGAGACCTTCTTCCAGCCGGTCACCACCGCCCTCGCGGCGGTCGGCGCGACCCTCGGCGACGCCGGCGCGGGCGCCGGTGAGGAAGCCGCGGGCGGCGCCGCCGCCGGTGCGGGCGAGGAGGCCGACGGCGGTGCCGCCGCCGGTGCCGGTCAGGAAGAGGGCGCCGCGGCAGCGGGCGCGGGCCAGGAAGAAGGCGCCGGCGCGGCCGGTGCGGGCCAGGAAGAGGGCGCCGTGGCCGGTGCCGGTGACGCCGGGGACGCCGGTGCGGGCGACGCGGCCGACGGCGGTGCCGCCGCAGGCGCCGGCCAGGAGCAGGAGCAGGGCATCGGCGACCAGGGTGTCGACGAGCAGGGCGTCGAGCAGTAGGCGAACGCCCCGAGTACGTGGACGACGGCCCCGGGATCAGCGGCCACTGACCCGGGCCGTCGCCCCACGACCCACCCGTAGGCCACACCACAGCGGTTCCGGCACACAGGTGGAAACGGTCCGGCCCTCCGGCGGGAGGGTCGGACCGATTCGCGTCGAGAGACGCCTATGGAAGGGGGCGAAGCCCCTCCTTCCAGGGGCGCGGGGCTGTATCGATGTGCGGCTCCGCCGCGTGGGCGCGACCAGCCACGACGCACCCGCACCCGACGAACAACCCTCAACACCGCAACGTCAGTCACCCGCCGGCGGAGCCGGTGGCCCGCAGCAACAGCAACGCCACGTCATCCGCCCGCTCCTCCGCCGCCTCGATCTCCCGCACCAGACTGTCGGCCAGCGCGTCCAACGGCCTCTCCCCGGCCGCCGACAACCGCTCCCCGAGATCCGCCAACGCGTCCTCGATGTCGACCCCCGGCGACTCGATCAGCCCGTCGGTGTACAGCGCCAGCACCGACCCCTCGGTCAGCGCCACCTCGGTCGTCGGATACGTCGCCCCCGCGTCGATGCCGAGCAGCGGCCCACCCGCGAGGTCGAGCACCCGCACCTTCCCGTCCGGCCGGCGCAGCAACGGCGGCGGATGCCCCGCCCGCGCCATGACGGCCGTCCCGTGCTCCGGGTCGAGCCGCAGATACAGACAACTGGCGAACAGCTCCGAACCCAGGTCGATCAGCAGCCGGTTGGTGCTGCTCATCACCTCCTCCGGCGCCTGCCCGACCGTCGTGTACGCGCGGACCGCCGTACGGATCTGCCCCATCAGGCCCGCCGCCGTCACGTTGTGCCCCTGTACGTCGCCGATCACGGCCGAGGCCCGCCCGTGCGAGAGGACGAGGTCGAAGAAGTCGCCGCCGATCTCCATGCCCCGGGTGGCGGGCAGATACCGGGAGGCCGCCTCGATCCCCGGGATCGACGGCAGCGAGTGCGGCAGCAGCGCCTGCTGCAGCCCGTGCGCGAGCTGGTGCTTGGCGTCGTACAGCAGTGCCCGCTCCAGCGCCTGGGCGATGAGACCGCTGAGGCTGGTCAGCACCGCGCGTTCGTCGGCCGGGAACGGATGCGGGTCCGCGTACCCGAGCACCCAGGTGCCCACCGGCCGCCCCGACGCGATCAGCGGGAGGTACGCCCAGGCGCCCATCCCGTCCGGGCTGTCCTGCCGCATCGGATAGAGGTGCTCCAGCTGCTGCCGGGACTCGAAGAAGGCGGGCACCCCGGTGGTCAGGGCGTGCGCCCCGGGCATCGGTGCCGTCAGCGGCATGCCGTCAAAGCGTTCCACGAGGTGCGGATCGGTGTAGCCGCGGTGCCCGAGCACATGCAGGCGCCCCGCGCGGGAGCCGAACATCACGAGGGCCTGGCTGCCGATGGCCGGGGCGATCTCGTCGGCGACCAGTTCCACCACGTCCTGCACCCCCACCGCCTCGGTGAGCGCGCTCGCCAGCGCCAGCACATGGTTGATCGTCACCAGCCGGCCCGGCCCCTCGCCCTCCAGCCGCGCGGCGTGCTCGGCCTCGGCGACCGCGCGGGCCCGGGAGATCCGTACGCTCAGCCCGTTCGACCCCGGGTACAGCCGGAACGACAGCCAGTCGCTCGGCGGTCGCAGCGCCACGAACGACGTCACGTGCTGGCTCATCAGCGCCGCCCGGTAGCGGTCCTCGTACGCCGGATCGTTGAGCCAGGGCACCGACGCCCACAGCTGGGTGCCCAGCAGCCCGCTCACCGGGATGCCGAGCAGCTCGGCCGTGGCCGCGTTGGCGAAGGTGATCCGCCCGTGCAGATCGAGCGCGCACATCCCGTACGGCAGCCGCGCCACCATCCGCGCCGCCTCCACCGTGCCGAGCGTCCCGGCGACCATGGTCGCCGACGGCGCCGACAGGTCCGGCTCCGGCAGCACCGGCCGGCCCTCCTCCTCCGCGCGCCGCAGCCGCTTCGCGAGCCGGTCGCAGGCCGCGGTGAGATGGTCACGCTCGCGGTCGCTGAGCTCCGGCGGGTGCGAGCCGGGCCAGGTCAGGTAGACGGCGCCGTAGACGGTGTCGCGGGTCGCCACCGGCAGGGCGGCGAGCGCGAAGGGATAGGGCAGGACCATGGCGATCCGGGGATAGCGGCGGGCCATCTGCTCCTCGCCGCTGACCCACACCAGCCGCCGCGCCCGGACGGCCTCGGAGACCGGCACCGGCGCGCTCAGCCCCACCCGCTCCCACGGCGCGGCGAACGACCTCGGCAGCCCCGCCATGACCGCCATCTCCAGGACCGGTTCGTCGGGCGTCAGCAGATACACCGCGCCGGAGTGGGCCTCGACGTCGTCCATCATCGCGGCCAGCGCCAGGGACAGCAGCGGATGACCGACGCGGGCCGTCTCGACGGTCGTCCGCCCTCCGGACGCGTGGACGTCGGACATCGCCGACCACCTCCTCGCACGACCCCGCTACGGGCCCCAGGGTCAAGGCTCCCCCGTGGGGGCCGCCCGCGCACGGCGAGCGCGGTGCTGCGGACGAACCGCTGTACCCCCTCTCGTACGGGCCATGCCCTCCTGATGATGCGCGGCATCGCGCACGGGCGCCGTGAGTGCGCCCCCTCGCACCCCGATGGCTGGTTCTTCGCGCCCGGGCGTGGTCGGAGACGCCAACAATGGGCACGCGCTGAGGCGGAGGACATCGGTGGCGGACACCGGTGACGGGGAGGCGGAGGACACACGTGATCGGGGTACTGCTCGTGCACGACGAATGTCTGGTCAGGTCGGTCCTGGCGGAGTGGCTCCGCGGGGAACCCGGCCTGACGGTGTACGACGCGTCCTGGCGCGCGGCGCCGGGGCGCGTACGGTCCCTGCGGCCCGACGTCTGCGCGGCGGACCTGGACTGCGCGGACGCGGTCGGCATCCCGCCCCTCGCCGACCTGCGCGGCACGGGCGGCCCCGCCCCCGGCCTCCTGGTCCTCGCCCACGCCGGCAGACCCGGCCTCCTGAAACGCGCGGCGGAGGCCGGGGCCCTCGGCTACGTGGACAAGGAGGGCTCGCCGCAGCGGCTGGTGTCCGCGATCCGCGAGGTCGCTCAAGGGAAACGTTTCGTCGATGACTCCCTCGGCTTCGGCTTCCTCAAGGCCGCCGAGATGCCGCTGACACGCCGTGAGCTGAGCGTGTTATCCCTGGCCGCCGAGGGCGCCTCCGTCGCCGAGATCGCCGGCAGCCTGCACCTTTCCCATGGGACCGTGCGCAACTACATGGCCGCCATCACCCGCAAGACGGGGGCGCGCAACAGGATCGACGCCATCCGGATCTCGCAGGGAGAGGGCTGGCTCTGAGGAACGCCCGCCGGCCCGGGACGGCGCGACCGGCGTGGCCGATACGGGGGACCGGGGCGGCGGTGTCGACGGTGTCGGCGGGGCCGATTCCGGGGGCCGGGGCGACCAGGCGCCGACCAGGTCCCGGTAGAGCGACGAGCGGCCCAGCAGCTCGTCGTGCTCCCCGTACGCGACGCACCGCCCGTCCATGACCAGCACCCGGTCCGCGCGGCGGGCCGAGCTGACGCGATGGGCGACCACCACAAGGGTCGTGCCCGGCCGCCGGGCGAAGGCCAGCTCCGCGCGTTCCTCCGCCTCCGCGTCCAGATGACAGGTCGCCTCGTCGAGGATCACCACCGGCGCGTACGACAGATACGCCCGGGCCAGTGCGACGAGCTGCCGCTCCCCGGCGGACAGCGCGCCCGGGTCGACCTCGGCGGCCGGACCGCCCAGCCGCACCATCACTCCGGTGAGCCCCACCGCCTCCGCGGCGGCCCACAGCTCCTCCTCGGGCACGGGTTTCGGCCGTAGTTCGCCGAGGTTTTCCGCGAGGGATCCCCCGAAGACGTACGCCTCCTGCGGAATGAGCACCCGGTGTGCGCGGGATGTGGCCCGGGATGCCGGCCGCCCACACAAGTGGACGGTGCCGTGCCGGGGGCGCAGGAGACCCGCGACGAGCCCGGTGAGGGTGGACTTGCCGATGCCGCTGGGGCCGACGACGGCCAGGTGTGTGCCGTGCGGGACACGGAGGCTGAGGCCGTCGATGACGGGGGTGCCGGAGTCGCCGTAGGCGAAGGTGACGGAGGAGAGGGCGAGCGCGTCGGACGTGGCGGGGTGGGGCGGGGGCGTGGCGTCGGGGGATCGGCCGCTCCCACGTGCGGCCGCCAGCGGCGGTCCCGGCTGCGGGGCGGGTGTCGGCGCGTGCGGCGGGGCCAGCCTGCGCAGCACCACCGCGAGCCGGGAGCCGCTGGTGCCCAGGCCGTGGACCAGGTTCTGGAGGGCGGGCAGCAGGGACTGGGTGACATAGGCGAGGGCGCCGATCAGCGCGCCCGCCGTGACCCCGCGGTCCAGCAGCCAGGGCGTGGTGGCCAGGAGGAGCACGACGGGCAGCTGGCCGCCGATCGCGAGGGCGGCGACCCGTACGACACCCCAGCGGGCCAGTGAGCGCGCGGCCCGGTACTCGGCGTCGACGCACCGGCCGGCGTCGGCGGCGACCAGGTCCTCCGCCCCGGCCGCCGTGATGTCCCGCAGCCCCGGGCAGACGGCGCCCAGCCGGCCCGCGAGGACCTCGTCGGCGACCAGGAAGGTCTCCTGCCTGCGGGCCAGCGGACCGAGCGTCGCCAGGAAGAGGGCCACACCGACGGCCAGCGGGGGGCCCACGACCAGCAGCAGGGGCGGGGCCAGCGAGAAGAGCCCGACCAGCGCCCCGGCAGCCGTGAACAGGAACGACCGTGACACCATCACCAGCCCGGCGAAGGTGTCCCGGGCGATCTCCACCTGCTGGGTCAGCCCGGACAGGGCCCCGCCGTCCGCCTCCCGCACCCCCCGTCCGACCACGCCCCGCACCAGCCGGTCCCGCAACGGCTCCACCAGCCCCGCCACACACCCGTACACCCGCCCGGTCCCGAACGCCCCCACGACCACCGCCCCGGCCGCGACCCCGAGCCACCCCAGCCCGACGCCCGCGCGCCCGGCCAGGAACCCGTCGTCGAGGGCCCGCGCGAGGGCGTACCCCATCACGAACGTCTGCGCCGTCTCCAGCACGGACCACAGGACCAGCCGTACGACGACACGGGCGCGCCCCCGCAGAAACCGGAGCCCGCGACGCGGGAGGCCGGGCGAGTGCTGTCCCTGGCTCCCCTTCATCGGCCCCCTCCGCCCGGAGCGCCGTACGGCGCGGTGCAGCCGGGGTCCGCGGCGTCCGGCTCCGGCACACGAGCGGCGGCCGCCGCCCCGCCGAACAGCTCCCGGTACCCCGCCGTCCGCCACAGCTCCGCGTGCGGCCCGACCGCCCGCACCCTCCCCCCGTCCAGCCACGCCACCGCGTCCGCGCGGGCGGCCGTCGTGGCGCGATGGGCGATGAGCAGGCGGGTGCCGCCGGTGGCGGGGCGGAGGAGGGCGTCGGTGATGCGGTGCTCGGTGACGGTGTCGAGGCTGGAAAGGGCGTCGTCGAGGACGAGCAGACGGCTGTCACGGGCGAACGCCCGGGCGAGGCCCAGGCGTTGGGCCTCGCCGCCCGACAAGGGTGCGTCGGCGCAGGGGGTGGCGTAGCCGTCGGGAAGGCGGCGGACGAAGGCGTCGGCGTGCGCGGCACGGGCGGCCTCCCGTACCCGGGCCGGGGAGGGGCGGGGCGCGCCGAAGGCGATGGTGTCCTCCACGGAGTCGCCCAGCAGGGCCGGGCGGGCGAAGGCGTGGACGATCGCCCGGCGCAGCTCCCGGCGGTCCAGCTCACACAGCGGCACCCCGTCGAGCCGTACCTCCCCCTCGTCCGGGTCCACGAGCCGCCCGGCGACGGCCGCGAGCAGCGACTTGCCCGCCCCCGAACGCCCGACGACAGCCAGCGTGCTCCCACCCGGCACGACCAGATCGACCCCGTCCAGCAGAGCACGCCCACCACGCCGGACGGTCACGGAACAGAGCTCCAACCGCCCTTGCCCGGCAGGGGTGTCCGGCGTTCGCCGCCTGCGCGGGGAGAGACTCTCCGGCTCCAGAGGCCCCGGTCCGGACATGTCGTCCGCCTCCGGCGCGCCCGGCCCTGCGGTGTTGTCCGGCTCCGGCGCGCCCCGTCCGGAGGCGCCCCCCGGCTCCCGCCCTCCCCGGTGAGGGGTGCCGTCCCCCTTCAGTCCCCAGGCACCCCGCTCGGATCGCCCCTGCCCGGACGGGCGCCCCGGCTCCGGCAACCCCTGGCCTGTACCGGGGAGCAGCCGGTCGCCGTACGTGGGTGCGGGCTCGGTCAGGATCTCGGTGAGGCGGGCGGCGCCTGCCCGGGCGCGGATCAGGGACGAGAGGTGGCCGACCAGGACGCCGATGCCGGCGGCCAGTACGGCGTAGCGGGACGCGGCGAGCAACTCGCCTACGGAGAGGCGCTGTTGGGTGAGGAGGACACCGGCGCCGGCCACGACGGCGAGCTGTGACAGCGGGGCCACGGCGGCTGCCCGCGCGGCGGCCCGGCCCTGGACGCGCCACATGCGGTGCCCCTCGCGGGAGAGTTCGGGCAGGGGGCGCAGAACACGGGCGACCGTACGGTCGGCGATTCCGGCGGCGGCGATCGTGCGGGCCCCGGCGACGGCCTCGGCGAGCCCGCCCGCGATACGGCCCTGGGCCCGCTGGTAGCGCGTCACACACGCGGAGGAGTCCCGGGCCAGCGCGCGCAGCACCAGGGCGAGCAGCGGGGCCCCGACCAGGAACACCACCACGAGCCACAGGTCGATCAGCCCCAGCGCCACCACCGCGCCCAGCGGCCCGGCGAGCGCGGCGAGCAGCGCGGCGACCGTGGCGGGAGCCGTGCCCGCCTGGGCCGCGTTCCCGACGAGCCGGGCCACCAGATCCCCCGGCCCGAACCGGCCGACGGCCCGTGGCCCCACGGCCAGCACATGCCCGACCAGACGGTGCCGCAGCCAGGCGGTGGCCCGGGCGTTGGTGGTCCCGCCGAGCACGGTCTCCACCGCGTCCAGGACGGCCACGGCGAGCACCAGCCCCGTGCACCACAGCACCCAGCGCGAGCCGGCCGGGTCACCGGCCAGCAGCAGATCCAGGGCCCGCCCCAGCGTGACCGGCAGCAGCAGATTCGCCCCCGTCGCGGCCACGGCCACGAGCGCCAGGGCCGTACAGCGGGGGCCGGAGTACCGGACGGTGGAGCGCAGCAGGGGGACGGACGCGGCTGCCGGGCCGGAGGCACCGGCTTCGGTGAGGGTCGTCATACCCGTCCTGACATGGGATGACCGGGTGGATCACTGGTCTTGGGCGAACGCTTGGACGAGTGGGCCCCGGACGGCCCCTCCCCCCGAGGGGGAGGAACCGTCCGGAGCCGCCGGCCTCGGATCAGAGGCAGAGCGTGATGCTGGCCGCGCTCACACAGGACAGCACGCTCAGGGAGCTGGGGCCGCCGGTGCCGGTCGTCTCGTCGGCTTCCATCGTCTGCAGGTCGAGAAGTGCCATGTCGATTCCTTTCGATCGTCGGCCCGTCGAGGGGCCGTTGGGGACGGGGGTGTTGCGTCACGACTCCACCGGGCGGCGGAACCGCGTCATTGGGGCCGCCGTCGCAACGGCGGCAGGAACGGAAGGTGCGGCGTGGCGTCGTCGGCGCCGGCGTGCGCCGCGCCGAGCGCCAGCAGGCAGCCGGCCGTTCCGGTACCGAGGTCCATGGAGAGCCGCATCAAGTGGTTGCCGGGGAAGGACAGTTGCCCCTGGTACGGCATCGAGTGCCAGCCGAGCGCGGCGATCTGTTCCGTCAGCCGCTCGCGCGGGGCACCCGTCCGGGCGAGGTGGAGGACCATCCCGGCCCGGCCCTCGAAGAGCCCCGGCTGCGCGTAGAAGCGATAGGCCGCGGCGGTCAGGACACCCGCACGGATCCGCGTGAACTCGTCCGAGATCCGCGCGAACCCGTCGGTGTCGGTGTCGGTGCCAGGGGCACGGCCAGTACTGGCGTCAGGGCCAGTACTGGCTCCGACCCCGGTCGCGGCCAGGTAGTCGTCGAGCACCAAGCCGACGCCCACGCTCCCGTCCCCGAGATACGGCATCGTCCGCCATCCCTCGTCGACGGCCAGCCCGCCGTTCTTCTGCTCGACCAGGCACTCCAGGTCCTGCCGCAGCGCCTCGCCGGCCGCGTCGAGCAGCGCGCGGTCGCCCGTCGCCTCGTACCGGCGCAGCAGGAACAGCGCGGGCCCGCTCGCGCCGCGCAGCAGGCCGGCGCGCCGGCGGGGCGGTGCCGGGCGGGGCTCGGCGAGGCGGCGTACGAGGAGTCGCGCGGCCTCCGCCGCGTGCTCGCGCAGCCCGGACTCGCCTGTGGTCCGCGCCAGCTCGTCGAGGACCAGGCCGAGCCCGGCCAGCCCGCCGCGCAGGTCGGAGGAGAGCTTGTGCCACTTCTCGCCGAGGATCTGCTCGACCAGGTCCAGGGCCCGTTGCCGATGGCCCAGCCGGTCCAGGGTGTGGGCGACGCCCGCGAGACCGTCGTACAGGCCGAGCGGGGTCCCGATCGGCACCGGGGCGCAGTGGTCGAGCAGCCAGCGCTCGCCCTCCTCGTAACGCTCCGCGCCGACCTCCGCGAGCGCGTACAGGACGCCCGCCGCGCCGTGCGCGAGGCCGAGTCCGCCGCCGTCGGAGAACTGGGCGACGTCCCCGGGGAAGAGCCGGTCGTCGCGCTCCGGGGTGGCCGAGGCCAGGATCGCCTTGACCATCGAGTCCCGGCTGTACGGCCAGTCGCCGGGCTCGGCGAGGGACCAGCCGCTCCCCGGGGTGGCCGGTCCCGCCACCCGTGCGGGCGCTGCGGTACCGCTCCCACGGCCGATCTCCGCGACCGCCTCGTCGAGGAACGCGCGCGGCACGTCCGGGAACTGCTCCGCGATCACCGACGCCAGATGCGCGGCCTTCTCCCGCTCCACCACGAACAGGGACGTGACCGGCAGGAACAGCGCGAGGCGCAGACACGCGAGGGCGTAGCGGTCGACGTCCGGGCCCGTGCGGTCCGGGGGTGCCAGGAAGCCGGGGTGGGCGACGATCTGGCGGCCGTTCTCCTCGGCCGGGGCCGCCGCCTCGAAGTCCAGGAGGGAGACCGAGTGCTCGTCGGGCGCGACCATGATGTTGAAGACGTGCAGGTCGTTGAAGACGATCCCGCGGGCGTGCACCGCCTCGACGGCCTCCTCGACGGCCCGGTGGACGTGCAACGCCCAGGCCGTGTACGCGGCGACCGCGCCCGGCTCGGGATCCGCGGCCAGCAGGGGGTGCCGTTCGGCGACGTAGGAGTTGAGCGGGCGGCCCTCGACGAAGTCCATGACGAGGAAGCGGTGGTCGCCGAGGGTGAACCAGTCGCGCACCTCGGGCACGACCCCGAGCCCGGCCAGCCGCTCCAGCGCGTCCTTCTCCCGCTCCAGCCGGGTCACCGCGTCGGCCCCGTCGGCGGCCAGCCCGGCGTGCGGGCGCCCCTCCTTGAGGACCACCCGGCGGCCGTCACGGGTGTCGGTGCCGACGTACACCCCGCCGCCGTTGGAGAAGTGCAGCGCCTTCTCGATGCGGTACGGCAGCTCGCCGACCGTGGTCGTGTTGCGCGCCGCCAGCTGCGGTTCCAGGAACGCGGGCAGCGTCACCCAGTCGGGGACATGGAAGGTCGGTTTCCGCTGGTCCGGCACCAGGGTGCCCTCGCCGTCGCGGACGGCCGGGACGAGCGTGCCGCGCTCGTCGACGACGAAGGCCCGGGCGAAGGCGCCGTACCGGACGTACAGGGGCCCTTCGTCCCAGCGCAGGTCGGTGAGGATGTACGGCCCGTCGAAGCCCTCCAGGAGGGCGCCCAGCTCGCGCAGGACGAGGTGCAGCTGCTCCTCGTCGACCGGGTAGACGGTGACGAACTTGCCGCTGGTGTCGCGGGCCGCGTACTTGGCGTTGCGCAGATGCAGCAGATACGGGCCGGGGACGAACTTGAACGGGATGTTCCGGGGCACGCAGTAGTCCCACACGATCGCCGCGATCCGGTCCGCGTTCCCCCGGGTGGCGGAGGCGTGCACCTTCCATCCCTGGGTGGGTCCGGGACGGGGCCGCCCGCCGTCGTCGACCGGGGTCAGCGTCAGCCAGTCCCCGATCCGGGCGGCCCGCCAGCCCTCCGGGACCGCCCGTCCGGCGGTCTCGTAGCCGGTCGCCGCCGAGCCGGCGCCGTCACCGGCCGAGAGCCGGTCCGGTGTCTCGTAGAAGTGTCGGTCGGCGAGCGCGTACGCCTCGTACCGCTTGTCCATGCAGTCCCCCCGAGTCGTGTGCTCGTCGCCGCCGTCGCCCCCTGGGCCGGGTGAGGACGAGCCTTCCAGCCCGCCGGAGAGCCCGACAGTCACGGCTGTCACCAGAAACCCGTCACGCCTGTCACGCGCCCACCGTGCGGAACGCATACGTAAAGATCTGTTCGGCGTCGTTCGAACCCGGACGGGTTCGCGGAGCAGGGCCCCGGCCTCGCGGAACGGTCCCAGGGGCTGCGCGACCGTGCCGGAAGCGCTGTAATTACGGACGTGGTCAGTGAGGGCGCGGCGGAACCCGGAACGAGGACTCTGCGTGCCGAACTCGCGCTCAAGACGCTCCGCGGCGATCTCGACGCGCACGAGCGGCTGCACGCCATCCTCGAACAGGTGCTCGTCTTCGCAGGTGCGACCGTCGCCGTCGTGTACGTCCCCGACGGCGAGGGCGACGCGCTGTCCCTGATCGGCGCGGCCGGCGTACCGAGGAGCCTGTACGGGCTCCTCGACAGCTATCCGGCGGCGGGCAGCGCCCCGGTCGCCGAGGCCTGCCGTTCCGGACGGCCACACTGGTTCGCCTCCGCCGACCTCGACCGGGACGCCGACGTCCGCCGCGCCCACACCGAGGACTTCACGCTGGGCGTGCTGCCGCTGCGCGAGCGCGGCTGCCTGGTCGCCGTCGGCGACGGCACGGACGCCTTCGACGCCGAGGACCGGCACTGCCTCGACCTGCTCGCGGAGGCGGTCACCAGCGCCGCGCCCGCCCGGCCCGCCGGGCCCGGCGCCTCGTTCGACCTGGCCATGGACACCGGACGGGTCGAGGTCGACGACGGGCTGCTGGAACTGTTCGGCATGGGCCCGGACGACTTCGACGGCCGGGTCGAGACCCTCATCGCGCTGACCGTGCCCGAGGACCTGCCCGCGCTGATGTCCGTCGTGGAGGCGGACCACATGTCCATCGGCGACCGGGAGCTGGAGTTCCGCATCCTGCAGCCCTCCGGCGAGCAGCGCTGGCTCAGGCTGCGCGGCCGGATCCTGCCCGGTGGCGAGGACCGGCCCGCCCGGCTCGTCGGCACCGTCGCCGACGCCTCCACCCTGCGCACCGGCCGCGGCGACGTGGCCCGCATCCAGCGCCTCGCCGCCGCCCTGGCCACCGCCGGCACCGTCCGGGACGTCAGCCAGGCCGTGGTGACCGCCCTGCGCGAACCGCTCCAGGCCGACCGGATCGCCCTCGCCGAGCTGGAGGGCGACCGTCTCGTCGTCACCGTCCTCGACCCGCCGCAGCCGGAGGTCTGGCCCGAGGTGTGGCGTTCCGAATGGCGTTCCGAATGGCCGGACGCGCCCGTGCGCACCATGCCGACCCTCGCCACCGCGCTCCGCGAGGGACGCGCCGGGATCTGGCCCGCCGGAGCCGATCTGGAGCCCGCGCTCGCCGACGTCGGCCCCGGCGGTCTCGCCGTCCTCCCGCTGCCCGCCGGGGGCCGGATGGCCGGGGCCTGTCTGATCGGCTGGGACAACCCCCACGACTTCGGCCCCGAGGAGCGGGCCCTGCTCACCGCCGCCTCGGGCCTCGCCGGACAGGCCCTGATGCGCGCCCACGCCTTCGACGCCGAGCACGAACTCGTCGGCATGCTCCAGCGCACCCTCCTCCCACGCCGGCTGCCCCAGCTCCCCGGCGCGGTCGCCGTCGCCCGCTATCTGCCCACCACCGCCGGTCTGGAGGTCGGCGGCGACTGGTACGACGTCATCCCGCTGCCCGACAACCACGTCGCCCTCGTCATCGGCGACGTCCAGGGCCACAACGCGGGCGCCGCCACCCTCATGGGCCAGATGCGCACCGCCCTGCGCGCCTACGCCGTCGAGGGACACCCCCCGGACGTCGTCGTCTCGCACGCCAACCGGCTCCTCATGGACATGGAGACCGACCTCTTCGCCACCTGCTGCTATGTCGACATCGACATGGAGGAAGGCTCCGCCTGGTACGTCCGCGCCGGGCACATCCCGCCGGTGCTGCGTCACCCGGACGGCACCACCGAGATCAGCGAGACGGAGGGCGGACCGCCGCTCGGCGTCGTCATGCAGGCCGACTTCCCGATGAGCCCGCTGCGCCTGGCCCCCGGCACCCTGCTGGCCCTCACCACGGACGGCCTCGTCGAGTCCGCCGACGTCGACATCGAGGACGGCCTCGCCCACCTCGCCGCCGAACTGTCCGCCGCCGAGCCCGCCCACCTCGGCGTGGTCGCCGACACCCTGCTGGGCGGCGCCAACCGCGACGACGACGTGGCCCTCCTCCTCATCCGCTACGACGGCATGGCACTGCGCCCCCAGCGCGAGAACTGGAGCGTGTGGCGCGTCCCCCAGGCCGTGGGCCAGGCCCGTCGCTACACCCGGCGCGTCCTGCGCCGCTGGGACGTCGAGTCCGCGGCCGACACCGTGCTCCTCATCGTCTCCGAACTCGTCACCAACGCCCTCGTCCACACCGACGGCCGTGTCCGCCTCGACCTCACCCTCCTGGGCGACCGCCTCCGTGTCGCCGTGGCCGACTCCTCCCCCCGCACCCCGATGAAACCCACGATCATCGGCTGGGAGGCCACCGGCGGCCGGGGCATCCTCCTCGTCGAGGCCATGTCCTCGGCATGGGGCACCGTCCCGGTCAGTGGCGGGAAGCAGGTGTGGGCGGAGATCCCCATCGAGTGACACCCTGGCCGGGTGCGCCTGCTGCTCATGTCCGACACCCACCTGCCCAAGCGCGCGAAGGAGCTGCCCGGGCAGCTTCTCGCCGAACTCCCGCAGGCCGACGTGGTCGTCCACGCCGGTGACTGGGTCGACGAGGACACCCTCGATCTCCTCGAAGCCCGCTCCCGCCGGCTGATCGCCGTGTACGGCAACAACGACGGCCCCGGCCTACGGGCCCGCCTCCCGGAGGTGGCCCGCGCCGACCTGGCCGGGCTGCGGCTCGCCGTCGTCCACGAGACCGGACCCGCCCAGGGCCGCGAGCCCCGCTGCGCCGCCCGGTTCCCCGACACCGACCTTCTCGTCTTCGGCCACAGCCACATCCCCTGGGACACGACCACGGCCACCGGACTGCGGCTCCTCAACCCCGGTTCCCCGACCGACCGCCGCCGTCAGCCCCACCGCACGTACATGACGGCGACGGTGACGGACGGCGGGCTGGCGGACGTACATCTGCACCGACTGCCGCCCCGCACCTGAGCCGAGCGCCCGCCGCCGTGCTCAACCGGTCGGGTCCGGCGGATGGATCACCCCGGTCGTCGCCGTCAACGGCACCCCGCTGCCGCCCCACCGGAGCGCGACGATCTCCGCCGCGACGGACACGGCCACCTCCTCCGGCGTCCGGGCGCCGAGGTCCAGGCCGGCCGGGGAGCGCAGCCGGGACAGCTCCGACGCGTCGAGCCCGGCCTCCCGCAGCCGCCGCATCCGGTCCTCGTGCGTACGGCGGCTGCCCATCGCCCCGATGTACGCGGCCGGGCGGCGCAGCGCCTCCTCCAGGAGCGGCACGTCGAACTTGGGGTCGTGGGTGACGACGCAGATCACCGTGCGGTCGTCGGTGGCGGTGCCGCGCAGATAGCGGTGCGGCCAGTCGACGACGACCTCCACGGCGGCGGGGAAGCGTTTCGCGGTGGCGAAGACCGGGCGGGCGTCGCACACCGTGACGCGGTAGCCGAGGAAGTCCCCGATCCGGGCGACCGCCGCCGCGTAGTCGATCGCGCCGAAGACCAGCATGCGGGGCGGGGGCGCGAAGGAGTGCAGGAAGACGGTGACCGCGTCCTCGCGCCGCTCGCCGCCGGGACCGTAGTGCCGCTGCCCCGTGGCACCCTGGGCCAGCTCGCCCCGCGCGTCGGCGGCGACCGCCGCGTCCAGCCCCGCCGAGCCGAGGGTGCCGGAGGTCCTGTCCGGCCACACGGCCAGGGTGGCGCCCTGCGGGGCGGGGCCGTCGATCACGGTCGCCACGGTCACCGGGTGCCCGGCGCCCACCGACTCCACGACCCGGCCGAACGACGGGTCCTCGGCCGGTGTCACCCGCCGGACCAGGAGTGTGATCTCCCCGCCGCAGGTCAGGCCCACGGCGAACGCGTCCTCGTCGCTGTACCCGAAGGTCGCGAGGCGGGGCTCGCCGGACGCCACGACCTCCTGGGCCAGCTCGAACACCGCGCCCTCCACACAGCCGCCGGACACGCTGCCCACGGCCTCGTCGGCGGGGCCGACCGCCATGGCCGCGCCCGGGCCGCGGGGTGCGCTCCGGGTGACCGTGACGACGGTGGCGAGTCCGAAGGGGGAACCGTCCGCGTACCACTCGCCGAGCGCCGAAAGGATCTCCCGCACGGGCATCCACCTCCTCTCACTCCACCCTCCAACAGTTTTCGCGCCCCCGCCGCCCCTGCCCGTCCCATCCCCCCGGAGTTCGGTGGCTGCCCGGAGCGACCTCAGCCCTGACCCGGCGGGTGGGCGCGCGCGGCGGCCCTTTACCCGGTCCCCGCGCGAGCGCACAAGGCCCCTCAAGGTCTTCCGGGGGCGTACAGGGCAAAGAATCAGCTGTGAGAGGTGAACTGTCTTGCGAAAAAGGGTACTTACTCGTGCGTCAGTTGCTATTGACGGCCCGCCTGCCCATTGGGACGGTAGTGCACATGTCGAATGTGGCGGACATGTCAAGATTGCGCACTCGTCTGCTCGGTGTCCTGATCCTCGTCACCGGCTTCCTGACCACGGCGGGCCCCACCCAGCCCGCCTCCGCTCTCACTGACGAACTCTGGTTCGACGCCCAGGCCGCGGCCACGCTCACGGTCGACGGCGGCAGGTTCAAGGACGGCCTCGGCCGCGAGGTCGTCCTGCGCGGCTACAACGTCTCGGGTGAGACGAAGCTCAAGGAGAACAACGGTCTGCCCTTCGCCTCGGTCGCCGACGCGAAGAAGTCGGCGACCGCGCTCAGGGCGCTCGGCGGCGGCAACTCCGTCCGTTTCCTGCTGTCCTGGGCGTACGCGGAACCGGTGCGCGGGCAGGTGAGCACCTCCTACCTGGCGGCGGCCACCGCGCAGATGGGCGCCTTCCTGGACGCCGGGATCAAGGTCTATCCCGACTTCCACCAGGACCTGTACTCCCGCTGGCTGTTCGACTCCGACAGCTGGTACACCGGCGACGGCGCCCCCAAGTGGGCCGTCGACCTCGGCGACTACCCCGACGAGTACTGCGGCATCTGCCCGTTCTGGGGCCAGAACATCACCTCCAACGCGGCGGTGACGGAGTCGACGTACGACTTCTGGCACAACACCTACGGGCTCCAGGACTCCTTCCTGGACACCGCGCAGAAGACGATGACGTACGTGAAGTCCAACCTCACGTCCGCCCAGTTCCAGGGCGTCGTCGGCTTCGACCCGTGGAACGAGCCGCACCCCGGCGTCCTCGACTCGGGGCAGACCAGCCGGACGTGGGAGAAGGACGTCCTGTGGCCGTTCTACGTCAAGTTCCGCGCCCGGATGGACGCGGCGGGCTGGCAGTCCAAGCCGGCGATGGTCGAACCGAACCTCTTCTGGAACGCCAACATCGACTTCCAGAAGCAGGAGGGCGGCCTCCTCGACGCGGGCACGATCGGACCGCGCTTCGTCTTCAACACCCACTTCTACGACCAGAAGGCGATCTCCGGCGTCTTCATGTGGGGCAAGGCGGAGGACGGCCAGTACGTGAACGACTTCGGGACCGTGCGCGACCGGGCCACCGCCGGCGGCACCGCGGCGATCATCAGCGAGTTCGGACACCCGCTCGCCGGCTCGGTCTCCGACAAGGCGCCCACGGTCTACAAGGCCATGTACCAGGCGCTCGACTCCCGGGTGAAGGGCGCGAACTGGTGGGCGAACCCGGCCTCCTCCGGCCCGGTCCTCTCCGGCTCCCAGTGGCAGTGGGACATCTACTGGGGCCGCCACCGCGAACTGATGAACGACAACCCCGACAAGGTGCAGGTCGAGGGCGACGCCTGGAACGGTGAGGACCTCTCCGCCGTACGCCTCGACGACTCCGGTACGGCCGTGCTCCGCCAGGACGCCCGGATGCTCGACCGGATCTACCCGAGCGCCACGGCGGGCAGCGCGGTCGCCTTCACCTACGAGGACCGCTCGCGCGACGGCTCCACGACGCTGACGTGGAACCCGGTGCCCAGCTCCCTGCCGAACGTCTCCTCGCTCGTCGGCTCCGGCCAGTACTCCCTGCTGGTCTGGCGCTCGGACGGCAGCACCGAACCGACCGAGCTGCACCTCCCGGCGTCCTTCCCCACCGCGTCCACCACGGTGGTGTCCGACCTCGGGGTGACCGCCACGCCGCCGGCGTACACCACGTCCACCCCGATCGCCGCCGCCAAGGAACCGGGCGGCACCGGCAGCCGCCGTCTCCTCCTCACCGCCGCCGACACGGGCAAGCTCCACTACGCCCTGGTCACCAACGGCGCGACAGCCCCGTCCGCGACGCAGCTGAGCGCGGCACGGACGGAGCTGTCGAACTGGCTGACCGCCAGGTTCAGTTAGCGGAAGGTCCGGTCCAGTCGGCGGGCACCTTCGCCAGCCGCACCCGCTGGGGGTGGTCGCCGACTGGCACGGACACGGTCTTCCGCCCGGTGGCGAAGTCGATCACCGTCACCTGGTCGGCGCCGCTCTCGGAGACCACACAGGACTTGCCGTCACCGCTGACGGTCGACCAGTACGGCTTGGAGACGGGGACGAGCGGGCCCTCCTGGAGGGTCGCGCGGTCCACGACGGTCGCGTAGTCGTCCATCGTGCCCGCGATGCACAGCTTGGTGCCGTCCGGCTTCATCGTCAGACCGTGGTGGCGGGAGTCGTTGACGAAGGTGGTGCGGTCGTCGCTGACCCCGGGGGACTTCGGCAGGGTCTTGGTGCGGGTGATCCTGTCGGTGGCGATGTCGTACTCGAAGAAGCCGTTGAAGAACGACACCTGGAAGTACAGCTTGGTCTCGTCGGGCGAGAACGCGGCGGGGCGGACCGCGTCCGAGTAGTCGCTCAGCCCGATGGCGTTGAGCCGCTCCCGCATGTCGATCACCTTGACCTGCTGGAAGGTGTTCGCGTCGGCGACCGTGATCTTCCGGTCGCCCTTCGTCCAGTCCAGCCAGGGCGCGTCGGTCTGGGTGTTCACATCGCCGATCGCCATGTTCCAGACGTACTTGCCGTCGCTGGTGAAGATGTTCTCGTGCGGCTTGTCGCCGGTCTTGAACGAACCGAGCTGCCGGCCGGTGACGATGTCCAGGACGTGCACGGTGTTGCCGGTCGACGCGGACACCGCGACCCGCTTGCCGTCGGGGGAGACCGCCATGTGGTCGGAGCGGTAACCCGACACGGGGAAGCGCCACTTGATGTCGCCGGTCCTGACGTCGATGGAGACCACGTCGGCGAAGCTGGGGCGGGAGACGACCATCGACGAGCCGTCCGGGGTGGCGTACATGTCGTCCACGAACTGGTCGTGGCCCTCGCCCACGCTGTTCCGGATCGTCATGAAGGCGATCCACCGGATGGGATCGGCGTTGATCTCCGCCATCCGCGCGTCCTTGTCCGGGATGACGTTGATCCGGCCGATCTTCGCGAAGTCGCCGGAGGCCTTGATGACGTCGGCGGTGCCCTCCCAGTTGTTGCCCACGAACATCACCTCCCGCAGATCGGCCGCGGCGGTCGCCGGGGTGGCGGTCGCGGCCGCGGAGGCGGTCAGCGCGAGAGCGGCGACGACGGCACCCAGGTTCCGGGTTCTACGACGGCGGGCGCCGGGGGAGACGGTCATGGTCGGTTCCTCCTGCTTGCTTGGGGCATGACAAGGCGGCTCGGGACAACGAGGAATCACGAAAGCGAGGGTGGAGAAAGGGTGCGTCAAGTCTGAACAGGTCGGCGTTCAGAATTGACTTACTGGAAAGTAAGGAACGGTCGTGCTTCACCACAAGACCGGGGATACGACAAAATCAACCGACGGCCCCGAACCGGTCGTCGCACAGGGGCAGGTTCTGTCGGGAGGAGCAGCGTGGCGGGCAGGCTCAAACAGCCCACCGGCCGGTACGGGGGCAGGTCCGCGGCGGACCGCCGGGCCGAGCGCCGAGGCCGTTTCCTCGACGCGGCCCTCCAGCTCTTCGGCGACAGCCCCGGATTCCGGGCAACCACGATCGCCGGGCTGAGCGAGGCCGCCGGACTGTCGACCCGGCAGTTCTACGAGGAGTTCAGCAGTCTGGAGGAGGTGCTGGCCGCCCTCCACCTCCAGGTCAACGACTGGGCGGAGGAGGCCGCGCTCACCGGCCTCGCCACGATGGACGGACAGCCGATCGCCGCGCGTGCCACCGCCGCGTTCCGCGCCTACGCCGCGAACGTCACCGGCGACCCGCGCCGACTGCGCATCACCTTCACCGAGATCGTCGGCGTCAGCCCCCGCCTGGAGCGCCAGCGCCTCGAACGCCGCTCCCGCTGGATCGACTTCATCTGCGCCGAGGCCACCGCCGCCGCCGAGCGCGGCGAAGCCGTCCACCGCGACTACCGCATCGCCGCCACGGCCTTCATCGGCAGCGTCAACGGCCTCCTCCACGACTGGCAGGCCGGCTGGGTCGACGCCCCTCTCGACGAGGTCGTCGACGAACTCGTCGGACTGCTGCTGGGAATCCTGCGGCCGGCGGGGTGGCGACCGGAAGGGCAGTGAGGAGCGGCTCGGGGCGGACGGCGGCCGTCGCCACGACGACGGGCGCGCGAGGCGGCGCCGCGCGGTCGTCGGTGTGCGAGGCGGCCCGGCGCGGGGGCGGTGCTGTCGGAGGGGGGCGGCCCGGGTGCGCCGCGATGGGTCGGGGTGGGGGCGTCGGCGGGCCGAGGAGTGGTATCGCATCGGGGCGGGCGATGTGCTCGCGTCGAAGTGCCGAGGGCCGGTTCACCGGCGAGCAGGCCGTTGGTTGCGGACTTCCGTCGCGTTGTCGGCCCGCCAGCCGGTTCACCGCGGCTGGGAGCGGCTGCACCGCGTCGGGGCTGGTGCTGCCGAGGGCCGGTTCAGCGGCGGGCAGGCTCCGGCTGTCGACTTCGCCGGCTGCTGGCTCCGCCCCGCGTTATCGGTCCGCCAGTCGGTTCACCGCGGTCAGGACCGGCTGTACCCCGTCCTCGGTGCGCAGGTGCTCGGCCAGGGCTCGGGCGCGATGGCCGTATGACGGGTCGCCGGTCGCCTGTCGGAGGGCGGTCTCCAGTGCGGTGGGTGTGAAGCCGCGCAGTGGTACGGCGCCGGGGGATACCCCGAGGGCGGCGAGGCGGGCGGCCCAGAAGCCCTCGTCGAACTGGACGGGGATCGGCACGGCCGGGACGCCGGCGCGCAGACCGGCCGCCGTGGTGCCCGCGCCCGCGTGGTGGACGACGGCGGCCATCCTCGGGAAGAGCAGGGAGTGCGGCACCTCGCCCACGGTGAACATGTCCTCGCCCTCGCCGCGCAGTTCACCCCAGCCCCGCTGGATCACCCCGCGCAGCCCGGCCGCCCGCAGGGCCCGTACGACCTCGCCGCTCATCCGCCCGGGATCGGGCACCGTCGCGCTGCCCAGGCCCACGAAGACCGGGGGCGGCCCGGCGTCGAGGAAGTCCAGCAGCGGGCCGGGCAGCCGGTCCTCGCGGTCGTACGGCCACCAGTAGCCGGTGATGTCCAGCCCGGCCCGCCAGTCACCGGGGCGGGGGACCACCCGGGGGCTGAAGCCGTGGAACACCGGCCAGGCCAGCCTCTCCCGGGTGCGGCGCGCGGCCACCCGGCCGGTGCGTGGAAGCCCGTACTCGGCACGCAGCCTGCGCACCTCCTCGGTGAAGATCCACTCGACGGCCGCGTTCACCGCGTGCCCGGCCGCCCGGTTGCCGACCGGCCCCCAGGAGCGGACCCCGGTCATCGGCGGCGCGAACTCCCGTGTGGGCGCCAGGGGTTGGAGGTTCACCCCCAGGCTCGGGATCGACAGTCCCTGGCCGATGGTGTGGCCGATGGGCGCCAGGGTGCCGGCCAGGAGCAGGGCATCACTGGCACGCGCGGCGGCCACCAGATCGCCGGCCATCCGCCCCACCAGGCTCCGGGCCATCTCCACCGCCCGGTACAGCTTCCCGGCCCCGGTGGAACTACGGTGCAGTCCCTGCCCGCGCTCCGACTCCAGTTCCTCCCGCGGATCCACGGCCATGGAGTGGAACGCGACCCCCGAGTCCGCCACCAGCGGTTCGAACCGGGCATGCGTCACCAGCGTGACCTCGTGCCCGGCCCGCACCAGTCCGTGTCCCAGTCCGGTGTACGGGGCCACGTCACCCCGGGAACCCGCCGTCATGATCGCTACGCGCACGCCCGTCAGTATGGCGGCGCCGGACGCGCGGAGGCAGGGGGACCGGACCGTGATGACCCGAAAGAGCCCCTGTCCGAAACCGCCTGCGCGGCCCCCCGTCACTGAGGGCCGGGCATACCCCCGGTCGGCGACAACTCCGTGACGGCGCCCCTCGTTCGCAGCGCCGCCCGGACCAGCGCGGCCGACAGCCGTCGTCCCGCCGCCGTGACCGGCCCGGGTGCCGTGTCGAGGTGCCTCTTGGGCCCTGGCGGCTCCGCCTGTTCGCCGGCGGACCGGCTACTCGTCCCAGGCCTGGATCATGGTGTGGTCGATGATCTTGCCGTCGCGCAGCGAGATCATCGAGCTGGCCAGGACCCGTACCCCGTCGGGGTACAGGCAGGACTCGGTGAAGGCGACCTGGTCGCCCTGGACGACGCACTGCTCGACCTTGTGGGTCATGTCCCGGCTGCAGACGTCGTCGTACATGGCGGCGATCTGGTCCCGGCCGTGCATGACCTTGGGGTGGCTGGGCTGGGTGTTGCGGTCGACGACGCGCAGCTCGGCGTCGTCGGCGTAGAGCGACGTCAGTGTCGCCGCGTTCGCTTCCTCCGTGCCCCGGCGCAGCGCTTCGACATCGAAGGCGGGGCTCGTCGAGGTGCCCATGGGTGACCTCCTTCGAAGGCCGTGGCCCGGCAAGGGGAGCGGGCCGTGAAAGGCCTTTTCCTACGAGGCTCCTCCGCCGCGCGGGGCCCGGCAAGCGCAGCGGGAGCCGTGCGCCTCCCGGGTGAGCGGCCGTGACCGTCCGGGGCCGGGGACCGTTGCTGAGGGCATGATCTCAACTCGACGCATCGTCGCCGCCGTGGGTCTCGCCATCGGTGTCACGGGCCTGGCCGCACCGATGGCGAACGCGGACGCCACGGCGGACGCGACCCAGCTCAACCCGATGACCACGCTGGACTCGCTCGCCGTCAGCGACCTCCCGGAGGAGCACAAGGCGGCCCTGCCGCGCCCCTCGCAGCAGCTCAAGAGCCTCAACCAGGTCCACGAGCTGAACCGGCTGAACGAGCTGCACCAGGTCACCGACATGGCCGCGCCCGCCCTCGGTCTGCTGGGCGCCATCGAGTAGCGAAAACGGTCGGACAAGGCCGGGAGCCCCGCCGCGCGGACACCGCGGTGGGGCTCTTGACATTCCCGGAGGCCGGGCAGAGCATCACGGAACAGTAACGTAATTGAATTTCGCACTAAGAACGCTCAAGAGCGATCATGCTCGATCGCGTACTGTCGTCGATACGTACCCCGAGGAAGCCGCATCATGGCCATCACCCGTGACCTTCTGATCGGCGGCAAGGACGTGCCCGCCACGTCCGGCCGCACCGCCGAGGACCTCGACCCGTACACGGGGGAGGTGTACGCGACGGTCGCGGCGGCCGGTCCGGAGGACGTCCGGCGGGCCGTGGACGCCGCCGACGCCGCGTTCGAGGAGTGGGCCGCGCTCACCCCCTTCGCCCGGCGGGCGATCTTCTTCAAGGCCGCCGAACTGCTGGAGGGCCGTGGCGACCAGGTCGCCGACATCATGGCCCGCGAGGCGGGCGGCACCCGGCCGTGGGCGTACTTCAACGTGGCGCTCGCGGCGAACATCCTGCGCGAGGCGGCGGCCGCGATCACCGCGCCGCGCGGCGAGGTCCTCAGCAGCCAGAAGGAGGGCGCGCTCGGCCTCGCGGTGCGTGAACCCCTGGGCGTGGTGGCCGCGTTCGCGCCGTGGAACGCGCCGGTCATCCTCGGTGTACGGGCCGTGGCGGCACCGCTGGCCGCCGGCAACACCGTCGTCGTCAAGCCCAGTGAGGACGCGCCGATCGCCTGCGGACTGCTGGTCGCGGACGTGTTCCGGGAGGCCGGACTGCCCGACGGCGTGCTCAACGTGGTCACCAACGCCCCCGAGGACGCGGCGGAGATCGCCGAGGCGCTGATCTCCGACGAGCGGGTGCGCGCGGTGAACTTCACCGGCTCCACCGGCGTCGGCCGCATCATCGGCGAGCACGCGGCCCGTCATCTCAAGCCCGCCGTACTGGAGTTGGGCGGCAAGAACGCCGTCATCGTGCTCGACGACGCCGACGTGGACTACGCGGTCGACGCCGTCACCTTCAGTGTGTTCATGAACGCCGGGCAGATCTGCATGTCCGGCGACCGGATCCTCGTCCACGAGTCGCTGGCCGAGGAGTTCGCGCAGAAGTTCACCGCCAAGGTCGGCACCCTCCAGGCAGGCGACCCGAACCACCCGCACACGGTGGTCGGCCCGCTGGTCAGCGCCGACGCCGCCCAGCGGATCGCGGCGCTGGTGAAGGACGCCGTCGCCAAGGGCGCCACGGTGCTCACCGGCGGCGGGCAGCCGGAGGGCGCGGTGCACCCGGCGACCGTGCTCACCGACGTGCCCAAGGACGCCGACCTGTACTACCAGGAGTCCTTCGGTCCGCTCTGCGTCCTGGAGACCTTCACCGCCGACGAGACGGCCGTGGCCGTCGCCAACGACACCGACAACGGCCTGAGTTGCGGCATCATCACCGAGAACGCCACCCACGGACTCGCCGTCGCCCGCCGGATCCGCACGGGCATCGTGCACATCAACGACCAGTCCGTGGCCGACGAGCCGATGGCCCCCTTCGGCGGTGTGAAGGCCTCCGGCTACGGGCGCTTCGGCGGTCGCTGGGGCATCGAGGCGTTCTCCAACACCCGCTGGGTGACCATCGCCGGCCAGCAGGCGCACTTCCCCTTCTGACGCCTCCGGGGACTCAACGAGGTCCCGGCTATCCGGCCGTCGCGAGGAACTGGGTGGCCGCCAACTCCGCGTACAGCGGGTCGGCGGCCACGAGTTCCCGGTGGGTGCCGACCGCGCGAACGCGGCCCGCGTCCATGACCACGATGCGGTCGGCCATCGTCACCGTCGACAGCCGGTGGGCCACGACCAGCACCGTCGTCGTACGGGCCACATCGGCGACCGTGTCACGCAGCGCCGCCTCGTTCACCGCGTCCAGTTGGCTCGTCGCCTCGTCGAGCAGCAGCAGACGCGGTCGGCGCAGCAGGGCCCGCGCGATGGCGACGCGCTGGCGCTCACCGCCGGAGAGCTTGGTGCCCCGGTGGCCGACCAGGGTCTCCAGGCCCTGGGGGAGCTTGGCGATCAGACCGTCCAGGCGGGTCGTCTTCAGCACCCGCCCGAGGTCGCCCTCGTCGGCGCTCGGGTTGCCGAGGAGCAGGTTGTCGCGCAGGGTCCCGGACAGCACGGGCGCGTCCTGCTCGACATAGCCGATCGCGGACCGCAGCCGGGACAGCTCCCACTCGGCGACATCACGGCCGTCGACCGTGATGAGGCCCGCCTCCGGGTCGTAGAACCGCTCGATGAGCGAGAACACCGTCGTCTTGCCCGCGCCCGACGGTCCCACGAACGCCGTCATGCCCCGGGCCGGGACCTCGAAGGTCACGCCGTGGTGGACGTACGGCAGATCGTCGGCGTACCGGAAGCGGACCTCGTCGAAGGCGAGCGCCGCGGGTGCCGTGTCCGGGGACGGCAGTGGTGCGGGCCGCGAGGCCGGTTCGGCGGGCAGCCGCATCGCCTCCTGGATGCGGGAGAGCGCGGCGGCACCGGTCTGGTACTGGGTGATCGCGCCCACGACCTGCTGTATCGGCGACATCAGATAGAAGACGTACAGCAGGAACGCCACCAGCGTGCCCACGTCGATCGCGCCGGTCGCGACCCGGGCGCCGCCCACCGCCAGCACGGTGATGAAGGCGATCTGCATGGCGAGCCCGGCCGTGTTGCCCGCCGCCGCCGACCACTTGGCGGCCCGGACGCTCTGCCGCCAGGACTCCTCGGCCGCCGCGTGGATCGTCTCCTCCTCGCGATGCTCGGCACCGGACGCCTTCACCGTGCGCAGCGCGCCGAGGATCCGCTCCAGGGAGGCGCCCATCGCGCCGACCGCGTCCTGCGCCGCCCGGCTGGCCTTGTTGATACGCGGCACGATCACCCCGAACACCAGGCCCGCGCCCACGATCACGCCCAGCGTCACCGCCAGCAGCACCGGGTCCACCAGACCCATCAGCGCCACCGTCGCCACCAGCGTCAGTCCGCCGGTGCCGAGACCCACCAGGGTGTCGGTGGTGACCTCGCGCAGCAGGGTGGTGTCGGAGGTGATCCGCGCCATCAGATCGCCCGGCTCACTGCGGTCCACCGCCGTGATCCGCAGCCGCAGCAGATACGAGGACAGGGCGCGCCGCGCGCCGAGCACCACCGACTCGGCCGTGCGCTGCAGCACGTACGAACCCACCGCGCCCACGGCCGCGTTGGTGACGACCAGCACGGACATCAGGACCAGCGCCCAGGTGATCGTCCGGTCGTGCGAGAGGTCGTCGATCAGCTCCCGGGCCACCAGCGGCAGGGCGAGCCCGGTGGCGCCGGTGACGAGGGACAGCAGTGCGCCCAGCAGCAGCGTCCAACGATGGGGCCTTACATAACCGAGCAGCAGCCGCCAGGTGGGCGGCTGCCGCTCGGCCGTGGTCTCAGGGGTGCTCACGAGGCTCCTCGGCAGGTCGGTCGGGGAGTGGGGACCGGGCGCGGAGCCTCAGCCTACGTCGGGGGCGCACGCCACCGGGAGCGGGTTTCAACCGCCCAGCAGCACCCCCCGGTCCCGGGCGACGGCGAGCACGGCCGGGGTGCGGTCCGTGCCGCCGTCGGCGGGCGGCGGATACGCGTCGAGCATCCGCGCCAGCACCTCGCCCGGACCCAGTTCGAGGTACGTCTCCACGCCCTCCCGGCGCAACAGGTCGACCGCGTCCGAGAAGCGCACGGGATCACGCAACTCCCGTACCCAGAACTCCGGTTCGGCCGCCTCCGCCTCGACCGGCTTCGCCCGCGCGGAGACCGCCACCCTCCGCCCCTTCGACGAGATCGGCCTGCGCACGGCCGTCCTCGCCGCCGACCACGCCGACGTCGTTCTCGTCGAGCCCTGTCTGCCCGGCGCCTCGGCCGGTCACGTCGCCGAGACGCTCGTCCACGTACCGCACCGCCTGCTGGCCCTGGGAGACGCGGACGGCCTGGACAAGCACGGGATCGCCCAGGCCGTACGGGACTTCGTGCGCTGACGGGAGCGGTGGGAGGCGCGAGCCGTGGTGGCCCGCGCCCCTGCCGGTCGGCTACCGCGCCCCCAGCGCGGCGAGTGTGGCGTCGAGGTCCGTCGCGCGTGGGCGGTTGTGCGGCAGTCTGCTCAGGATCGCCGCCATGCCGCAGGTGTCGGTGAGCGCCGAGAACACGAGGCCGCCCGCGATCCCGGCCGACAGCACCTGCCAGGCCGGGTGCAGCAGGCCGAGGCCCAGCCCGACGAGCACGAGGGCGCCGGCGGTGAACCGGACCTGACGCTCCATGGCCCAGCCGACCCGCGCGCCGCCGGACGGCCGGTGCAGCTCATGACCGCCGGCCGCCCAGGCGTTCGTACCGCCGGTGAGGTCGGCCGCCGTGACGCCGTGCTCGGCGAGCAGCGCGCAGGCCCGCGCGGACCGGTTGCCCGACCTGCAGACCACCACCAGTTCGGCGGCGGACTCCTTGAGGACGGGCAGTGCGCGCTCCAGCCGGTCGAGCGGGACGTTCAAAGCGCCGGGAACATGTCCCGAGGCGTACTCGCCGGGGGTGCGGACATCGACGACGGTCAGCTCGGCCAGCCGTGCGCGGGCCTGGTCGACGCTGAGGGAAGGGGGAGCGAGGGGAGCGGACATGGTGGCTTGCGATCCTTTCCTGCGGGGGGCGGTAAAATACCCCCAAGGGTATGTAGAGGAGTGGAGTGGTCGTGGAGCTGCGGTTCGAAGGCGATGAGCTCAAGTCGGTGCTGAACCGGCTGCGGAGGGCCCAGGGGCAGATCTCCGGGGTGGTCAAGATGATCGAGGAGGGGCGCGACTGCGAGGACGTCGTCACCCAGCTCGCCGCGGCTTCCCGAGCCCTGGACCGGGCGGGCTTCGCCATCATCGCCACCGGACTGCAGCAGTGCCTCACCGACGCCGAGAAGGACGGGCGGAACGGGGAGACGAACGAGCAGATGCGGGCGCGACTGGAGAAGCTGTTCCTGTCGCTGGCGTGAGGGGTGTGCGGGGAGGGGGTGAGGCTGGCCCCGGGCTCGCGGGGTGGGCCAGGCCCTGCCTCAGCTGAGTGACGTGATCGCGTCGATCAGCATGAACGCGGCGACGGCCAGCAGTACCCAGGCGAAGACCCGCCGGAGGGTGTCCCCGGAGACCTTGTCGGCCAGCCGTCGCCCGTCCCAGGCGCCGAGGGATGGCGGCCCCGGCGAAGGGGGCGACGACCGTCCAGTCGAGTCCCTCGGCGGCGCCGGTCCGGGCCGCAAGCGCGGCGAACGAGTTCACGGTGATGACGAGCAGGCTCGTGCCGACGGCGTCGCGCATGCGCAGGCCCACCACGTTCACCAGGGCGGGCACGGCGAGGAAGCCGCCGCCCACCCCGAGGAGGCCGGTGACCCCGCCGAGTCCCGCGCCGGACAGGGCGACCCGGCCCGGCCGTACGGTCGACGCCTCCCGCCGGGTGCCCGAGGGGCGCAGCATCCGGTACGCGGCCACACTCGCGACCAGGGCGAACGCCCCGGTCAGCAGGGTGGGCGGCAGTCCCGCCGACAGTGCCCCGCCCAGCGCCGCGGGCACCAGTCCCGCCGCCGCGAACAGGGCTCCGCCGCGCAGCCGGACCGTGCCCGCCCGGAGGTGTGCGGCCAGCGCGGTCGCCGAGGTGACTGCGACGATCACCAGACTCGCGGTGGCCGCCGAGTCCGGGCTGAACCCCAGCAGATAGACCAACGCGGGCACCGCGAGCACACTCCCACCCCCACCCAGCGCCCCCAACGAGACCCCGATCACGCCCCCGGCGAACAGGGCGAGAACGAGAGCGCTCATCCGACGGGGACACCGGTCGAAGCGGCGGCAGCGAGGGGGGCATCCGGTGCCGGGGTGGCAGCGGACGCGGGTGCCGCCGGGGCGGTGCCGGTCGAGGGTGCTCCCACCGGGCCGGCTCCGGTCGCGCGCGGCCCGGCAACCGGTGCCGTCCTCGTCATGGGCAGGCCGGCGGTCGCCGCCGCCCCGAAGCCGTCGTCCACGGCCACCACCTGGCGGCCTGCCGCGTCCAGCAGGGACGCGGCGATGGCGGCGCGCATGCCTCCGGCGCAGTGGATCCAGACCGTGCCGTCGGGTATTTCGGTGAGCCGGTCGCGCAGGTGGTGCAGCGGGATGTGCACCGACCCGTCGATGTGGCCGGTGGCCGCGCGTTCGGAGGTGCGGCGGACGTCGAGGATCACGATCCGGCCGTCGTCCTGAGCCGTGGCCCGGGCCAGGTCGGTGAACATGCCGCGCGGGAAGGAGCGCGGACGCTCGCCCTCGCGCAGCCAGTCGGCGGGTGAGCCGGTGGCCGCGGCGGCCGGACGGTCGATGCCGACGCGCACCAACTCCCGCTGGGCATGGGCGAGTTGGTCCGGCGAGTCGGCGAGCAGGGTCACCGGCCTGCCCCACGGCAGCAGCCAGGCCAGATACGTGGCGAGCTGCCCCTCCGCCTCGAAGTTCACCGCCCCGGCGACATGCCCCTCGGCGAACGCGACCCGGTGGCGCAGATCCACCACCCACTCGCCCGCCGCCAGCCGCGCGGCGATCTCCTCGGCGCCGGCCGGGTTGGGCGGCGTCAGATCCACCGGCGCGGGCCCCCGCGCGTTGGCGGGGCCCATGTGCGCGTAGTACGCCGGTACGTCGTCGAGGCCGGCCAGCAGGTCGGCGACGAACGTGTCCGCGTCCTTGACCAGGGCCTCGTTGCCGGCCCGCTCCCGCGCGACGGTCGTCGTGTCGCCCGCCGGCGGCCCGGCGGAACAGAAGCTGCCGAAGCCGTGCGTGGGCAGGACGGCCGTCTCGTCCGGCAGCTCCTCGGCCAGCCGGTGCGCCGACGCGTACTGGGCGCGGGCCAGCTCACCGGTCAGTCGGGGCTCGACGAGATCCGGGCGCCCGACCGTACCGATCAGCAGGGAGCCGCCGGTGAACACGGCCACCGCCCCGCCGGCCTCCTCCAGCACGTACGCGGTGTGGTGCGGGGTGTGCCCGGGCGTGGCGACCGCCCGCAGCGTCAGACCCGCGTCGATCTCCACCGTGTCGCCGTCGCGCACCGGCACCCGCTCGTAGGCGACTCGCGCCCCGGCGGGCACCAGATAGGCGGCGCCGGTCAGCCGGGCCAGCTCCAGCCCGCCGGTGACGTAGTCGTTGTGGACGTGCGTCTCGACGACGTACGCGATCCGCACGCCCCGCCGGGCCGCGGCCGCGATCACCCGGTCGATGTCGCGCGGCGGATCGACCGCCACGGCACCGCGCGGACCGCCCGCCAGATAGCTGCGGTTGCCCAGCCCCGGCACCTCGATGGTGTCGACGAAGTACATGGCGGCACTCCTCTCCTCGGTCGTTTCTCCTCGGCCGTTCGAAATTACCCCCGGGGGTATATGGGTCACCGTAGCAGAGATACCCAGGGGGGTATCCATGAGCTTCGGGTCGGCGGGCGGGAACGGCCCGCGTACAGGGGGTGTGGGCGACCTTTTCGGCCACGGCTCCGCCCGCCCAGGAGGCCCTACTCGCTGGTCACTCCGTAGGGTGACCATGGGCGGGAGACCGCCCGATCTCGGATCGACGGAAGGGTTCACCATGGCGCAGGAAGTACGCGGCGTGATCGCACCGGGCAAGAACGAGCCGGTGCGGATCGAGACGATCGTCGTACCCGACCCGGGGCCGGGGGAGGCCGTGGTGAAGGTGCAGGCGTGCGGGGTGTGCCACACCGATCTGCACTACAAGCAGGGCGGCATCAACGACGACTTCCCCTTCCTGCTCGGCCATGAGGCCGCCGGTGTGGTGGAGTCGGTCGGCGCGGGCGTCACCGACGTGGCCCCCGGCGACTTCGTGATCCTCAACTGGCGTGCGGTGTGCGGCAATTGCCGCGCCTGTCGGCGTGGGCGCCCCTGGTACTGCTTCAACACCCACAACGCCACCCAGAAGATGACCGTCGCCTCGACCGGCCAGGAGCTGTCCCCGGCGCTCGGTATCGGCGCCTTCGCGGACAAGACGCTCGTCGCCGCCGGGCAGTGCACCAAGGTCGACCCGGCCGCCGCCCCGGCGGTCGCCGGACTGCTGGGCTGCGGGGTGATGGCCGGCATCGGTGCCGCGATCAACACGGGCAACGTGGGCCGGGGCGACACGGTCGCCGTCATCGGCTGCGGCGGCGTCGGGGACGCGGCCATCGCCGGGTCCCGGCTGGCCGGCGCCGAGAAGATCATCGCGGTCGACATCGACGACCGGAAACTGACCACCGCCAAGGGCATCGGCGCCACCCACACGGTCAACTCCAAGGACACCGACCCCGTCGAGGCGATCCGTGAGCTGACCGGCGGCTTCGGCGCCGACGTAGTCATCGAGGCGGTGGGTCGCCCGGAGACGTACAAGCAGGCCTTCTACGCCCGTGACCTGGCCGGCACGGTGGTCCTCGTCGGCGTTCCCACCCCGGAGATGAAGCTCGAACTCCCCCTCCTCGACGTCTTCGGCCGCGGCGGCGCCCTGAAGTCCTCCTGGTACGGCGACTGCCTGCCCGACCGCGACTTCCCCATGCTGATCAACCTCTATCTCCAGGGCCGGCTGGACCTGGAGGCGTTCGTCACGGAGACCATCGCCCTGGACGACGTGGAGAAGGCCTTCGAGCGGATGCACGGCGGCGACGTCCTGCGCTCGGTGGTGACGCTCTGATGGCCGCCCGCATCGAACACCTCGTCACCTCCGGGCAGTTCAGCCTCGACGGCGGCACCTGGGACGTCGACAACAACGTGTGGCTCGTCGGCGACGACCACGAGGTCGTCGTCATCGACGCCGCCCACGACGCCGACGCCATCGCCGAGGCCGTGGGCGACCGCACCCTGCGGGCCATCGTGTGCACCCACGCCCACAACGACCACATCGACGCCGCCCCGGCGCTCGCCGAGCGCACGGGCGCGCCGATCTGGCTCCACCCGGACGACCTGCCGCTGTGGAAGCAGACCCACCCCGACCGGCTGCCCGACCACTGGCTGGCCGACGGCCAGGTCATCGAGGCCGCCGGCGCCGATCTGACCGTCCTGCACACCCCCGGCCACGCACCGGGCGCGGTCTGTCTGTACGACCCGGGCCTCGGCACGGTCTTCACCGGCGACACCCTGTTCGCCGGCGGCCCCGGCGCCACCGGCCGCTCGTACTCCCACTTCCCGACGATCATCGACTCCATCCGCGACCGCCTCCTGACCCTCCCACCCGACACCTCCGTCCGCACCGGCCACGGCGACAGCACGACCATCGGAGCGGAGGCCCCGCACCTGGAGGACTGGATCAACCGCGGCCACTGATCAGCAGAGCCCAGCACCCCGCGCCCTCAAGGGGCGCGGGGAACCGCGCGAGCAGCCCGAACGAACCCGCGGCCGCCCATTCACCCAAACGACCGAGCTATTCGGCGCCCCGCCGAAAACCCGACAGAAGATGTCCGGCTTCCAAGACACCCTCATCTCAAGGACGCCGGAACACATCCCGACGCCCGCCAAGGTGACCCGTACACCCAGGAGGCCGGACATGTCGACACCGCCCAACAACAAGCCGCTCAAGAACAAGGTCGCACTCGTCGCCGGAGCAACCCGCGGAGCAGGACGCGGCATCGCCGTGGAACTGGGCGCGGCCGGCGCGACGGTCTACGTCACCGGCCGCTCCACCCGCGAGCGACGCTCGGAGTACGACCGCCCGGAGACCCTGGAGGACACCGCCGACCTGGTCACCGAAGCGGGCGGCCACGGCATCGCCGTACCCACCGACCACCTCGAACCGGCCCAGGTCAAGACCCTCGTGGACCGGATCGCGGAAGAACAGGGCCGGCTCGACGTCCTCGTCAACGACATCTGGGGCGGCGAGAAGCTCTTCGAGTGGGAGAGCCCGGTCTGGGAGCACGACCTCGACAACGGCCTGCGGCTGCTGCGCCTCGCCGTCGAGACCCACGCCATCACCAACCACCTCGCTCTGCCCCTGCTGCTGCGCCACCCCGGCGGCCTGGTCGTGGAGATGACGGACGGCACGGCCGAGTACAACGCGGCCAACTACCGGGCCACCTTCTTCTACGACCTCGCCAAGTCCTCCGTCCTGCGCATGGCGTTCGCCCTCGGCCATGAACTGGGCCCGCGCGGCGCCACCGCCGTCGCCCTCACCCCTGGCTGGCTCCGCTCGGAGATGATGCTCGACGGGTACGGTGTCACCGAGGAGAACTGGCGCGACGCCCTCGACCGCGTCCCCCACTTCGCCATCTCCGAGACACCCCGCTACGTCGGCCGGGCCGTCGCCGCCCTCGCCGCCGACCCCGACGTGGCCCGCTTCAACGGCGAGTCCCTCTCCAGCGGCTCCCTCGCCCGGACGTACGGCTTCACCGACCTCGACGGCAGTCGGCCGGACGCCTGGCGCTATGTCGTCGAGGTCCAGGACACGGGCAAGCCGGCGGACACGACCGGCTACCGCTGAACCGTCCTCATGAGCCACTCGACGGGGACGCGGGCGTCGTAGCCGTAGCCGTAGAGATCGCGTCGCATCTGTCCCGGTGATCGGCCCCGCAGTACGTTCTGCCGTATGGATGCGACGGGACGCTTCGACGGGTACGGGGTTCTCATCACGGGCGCGGCGCGTGGGATCGGTGCGGCGACGGCCCGGCGGCTGGCCGAGGAGGGGGCCCGGGTGCTCGTCACCGACGTGGACCTGCCGGCCGCCGAGCGGACCGTGACGGAGCTGCGGGGCGACGGGCTGGCCGCCGAGGCGTACCGGTGCGACGTCGGGGACCGGGAGTCCGTCGAGGCGGCGGTCGCGCACGCGGTGACGGCCCTCGGCTCCCTCGACGTCCTGGTCAACAACGCCTTCGGCTGCACCCCGGACGTGCCGCTCTTCGAGGACACCCTGGACGAGACCTGGGCCCGCGACCTCGACCTCACCCTGACCAGCGCGTTCCGCTGCTCCCGCGCCGCCCTGCCGCACCTGGTGGCATCGGGACGCGGCGCCATCGTCAACATCGGCTCCGTCAACGGCCTCCAGGACTTCGGCAACCACGCCTACAGCGCCGGCAAGGCCGGCCTCGTCTCCCTCACCCGCACCCTCGCCGGCGATGCCGCGCCCCGGGGCGTCCGCGTCAACCTGGTGGCCCCCGGCACGATCCGCACCCCCGGCTGGGCGGGCCGCGAGTCCCACCTCGACGACCTCGCCGAGATCTACCCCCTGGGCCGCGTGGGCGAACCGACCGACATCGCGGCGGCCGTGGCTTTCCTGGCTTCCCGGGACGCGTCCTGGATCACCGGCACGACCCTGCGCGTGGACGGCGGCCTGCTGGCCGTCAACACATCGTTCGACAGGGCGGCACGAGCCTGGCGGGAGGAGACAGAGGCATAGAACCCAGTCCCCCCGCAGCGCCCCGACAGGGGCGCGGGGCTGTGCTTGACATGCGTCTGCCGCCGCGTGGGCGCGACCGGCCACGGACGACCGTCAGCACACCACCGTCCCCCACCCCGATGGCGCTGTGAACTCACCCCATCGCAGCCACAATCCCGTCCCAGAAACGAGAACGCGCCTCCAACGCCAGCACGGCCGTCTCCACGGCCTCCTCCCACCGCCCCTCCACCCCACCGCACAGATCCGCCACCATCGCCATCGCCATCGGCGTGTGCTCCTCCCCGTCCACCTCGATGTGCCGCGCGAGATAGTCGCAGAACAACGGGAACCGCTCCGTCCCCTCCTTCTTGATGACCTGGTCGAACATGTCCGGGATCAGATCCTCCCGGGAGAACGCGAACGCGGCGGCCCGGCAGTGCAGCGGCCGCTCCCCGATGATCTCGAAGGTCGTCCGGACGAACTCGGCGGCGGGACCGGGCACTTGGGCGACCCGCAGCGCCGCCGGCACCTCGTGGCCCTCACCGATGAGCCCGAGGAACGTGTCGAGGCGGGAGGTGTCCGCCCCGGCCTCGCCCATGCCCGACCGGTACAGCTCGAAGTGACTGGTGAATCCGCCGTTCAGTTCGTCGCTCTCCTCGACCAGCACGATGTCGTTGATGAGCCGCCGGCTGACCTCGGACCCGCGCGGCACCCAGGGAACGTCCACACATGTCAGGTCCCGCTGAAGGGACTTGAGGAGGGACATGAAGTCCCACACCGCGAAGACATGGTGCTCCATGAACACCGCCATATCGGAGCGGCTTTCGATGCGCTGATAGATCGGATGCGTGGTGACTTCTTTCCGTACGGGTTCGATCGCGGCGCGCGCCCGGTCGATTCCCTCGTGGTTCATATCCCAGTCGTACCTGGACATGACTCTCCTTCACTTTCGTGCAATTCCCCCCGCTCCTCTTGGCGATGGTGCGCCTGTTCCGCTCGCCCCGGCAACCGCTTCCGGGAATTGCCGGAAGTTACCCGACCGTAATACTCGACGAAAGGCGTCAAGGCAGCTGAAAGACCGTCATAAACGCACGATCCGGACAGCTTGAAAAAGTTCGTTGAAGATTTGAACGGGGTCTGTGTGCTTCGCGTATTCGACGGCGTGAGCAGGAATCCCGTTACCGTCACCGTCGCGTACCACGTGGTGCCGGGGCGCGAGGCCGACTTCCACTCGTGGGGGTGGGCCGCGCTGCGTACGAGTGCGCAGCAACCGGGCTTTCTGGGGGGTGGCGTACTCGTCGACGGAGAGGCGGAGTGGCATGTGGTCTACCGCTTCGACAGCGAGGATTCGGTCCGGACCTGGGAGAACTCGGTGGTCTGGGCCCAGTGGTCGGCCCGTGTCGATGGACTGGCCCAGGAGACCGGCCGCCGGAGCATCGTGGGGTCCAGGGCCTGGTTCGACTCCCAGACCACCCGGGCCCCGGCACCGGCCGCTCCCCCGGGGCCACCCCCGAAATGGAAACTGTGGTTGGTGAACATGAGCGCGGTCTTCCCGCCCGTGCTCTTATTCAACCTGGCGATACTTCCCTATCTCAACGACCTGAATCCGCTTTTCCGTACACTTCTGCTGTGTCTGTCCGTGACAGCCATCGTCACCTGGATTCTCATGCCGAGACTCCAGCGTTTCCTGAAGAAATGGCTGTACCCGCCGCTGCAGGCGCTGCGCGGCCGGCACAAACGACGGACCGCGTAGGTCCGAGAACGATCAGAGGGGGGTGGGCGGGTGAAAACTCTGCTCATCGACAATTATGATTCGTACACGTACAACCTGTTCCAGCTGATCGCCGAGGTCAACGGCGAGGAACCGGTGGTCGTGCTCAACGACGCCCCGGCCGACGGCATTCCGGAGCTGCGGGAATTCGACAATGTGGTGGTGTCGCCGGGCCCCGGCCACCCCTCGGAAACCCGTGACTTCGGCATCGCCGCCCAGGTGATCGCCGAGGCCAGGATCCCCGTACTGGGCGTCTGCCTGGGCCATCAGGGCATCGCGGTGGGGGAGCGGGCCGATGTCGAGCCCGCGCCGTGGCCCCGCCACGGGCACCTTTCCACGGTCCGGCACGACGGGCGTGACCTGTTCCACGGCCTGCCGCAGAACTTCACGGTCGTCCGCTACCACTCGTTGTCCGTGCGCGAGCCGCTGCCGCCGACCCTGGAGGCCACCGCCTGGTCCGAGGACGGCGTCCTCATGGGCCTGCGCCACCGTGAACGGCCGCTGTGGGGCGTGCAGTTCCACCCCGAGTCGATCCTCACCGACCACGGCCACCGTCTGCTGGTCAACTTCCGTAACCTCACGGCGGAACGCGCCGGCAGCCCGCGCAGCAAGAACACCGCGGTCGCCCCCGTCGCCGGTACGCGCCAGACCGCGGCGGCCCCGCTCACCGCCGCGATCCCCCGCCCCCGGCGAGCCCCCGGGCCCGCGTACCGGCTGCACACCCGCCGTATCGCCGGCGCGATCGACGCCGAGGCCGCCTTCACCCGCATGTACGCCGACGCCCCCCACGCGTTCTGGCTGGACAGCTCCCGCGTCGAGCCCGGCCTGTCACGGTTCTCGTTCTTCGGTGACGGCAGCGGTCCGCTCGCCGAGATCGTCCGCTACGACGTCGACAGCGGCCTGTGCGAGATCGAGCGGGAGGGACGGCCCACCCGCCGCGTCCAGGCGAGCGTCTTCGACTATCTGAAGCGGCAGCTGGCCAGCCGCAAGGTCGACGCGACGGGCCTGCCCTTCGACTTCACCGGCGGCTACGTCGGCTACTTCGGCTACGAACTCAAGGCCGACACGGGCTCCGCGAACCGCCACAAGGCCGAAACCCCGGACGCCTCCTGGCTGTTCGCGGACCGGCTGATCGCCGTGGACCACGAGGAGGGCTTCACCTACGCCGTCTGTCTGTCCGAGGACACCCCGGCGGCGTCCCGCGAGGCCGGCGACTGGCTCGACACCGCGCTGGCCCAGCTGACCTTCGTCTCCTCGGACGCCACGGTCCCGCTACGGCCGGGCACCCCGCCCTACCCGCGCGCCGCCGAGCCCTGGCTCGTCCGCGACCGCGCCACCTACCTCGCCGACATCGAGTCCTGCAAGGCGGAGCTGAACGCGGGCACGAGCTACGAGGTATGTCTCACCAACGCGGTCCGGTTACCGGCACCGTACGACCCGTACGACTTCTACCGGGTGCTGCGCCGCATCAACCCGGCCCCGTACGCCGCCTTCCTCAGGTTCGGTGACCTCGACATCGCGGGCTCGTCCCCCGAGCGCTTCCTGCGGATCACCCGGGACGGCGTCGCCGAGGCCAAGCCCATCAAGGGCACCGCGCCCCGGGGCGCGACTCCGGAGGAGGACGACCGGCTACGGGACGAACTCGCCGCCGACGCCAAGACCCGCGCCGAGAACCTGATGATCGTCGACCTGCTCCGCAACGACCTCGGCCGGGTCTCCCGGACCGGCACGGTGAAGGTCACCCGCCTCATGGCCACCGAGACGTACGCCACCGTGCACCAGCTGGTCTCCACCGTCGAGGGCAGACTGCGCGAGGGCACCGACGCGGTCGACTGCGTCCGGGCCTGCTTCCCCGGCGGCTCGATGACCGGGGCGCCCAAGCTGCGCACCATGGAGATCATCGACTCGCTGGAGACCGAGGCGAGAGGCGTGTACTCGGGAGCCCTCGGCTATCTCGGGTGCAGCGGCGGCGCGGACCTCAACATCGTCATCCGTACCGCCGTGTTCCAGGGCGGCCGTATGCATCTGGGCGCGGGCGGCGCGATCGTCCTCGACTCCGATCCGGCCGCCGAGTACGACGAGATGCTGCTGAAGACGGCGGCACTCATGCGGGCCCACCGGGAGCACGCCTCCGCCCCGGCCGTCACCGAGGAGCCGACGCGATGACGATCACGACCACGGGCCGGCCCACCCGGCTCCCGGCCGACGCCGGCGCCCCCGGCAACGTCGCGGCCCATCTCGCCGCCCTCGCCGAACGCCGCGGCTGGACCGACCGCCCCGCCTTCCACCAGGGCCACCGGGCCTACTCCCACGGCGAGATCCACGACCTCGCGGCCCGCGCCGCCACCGTCCTCACCGACCACGGAGTCCGCCCCGGCGACCGCGTCCTGCTCGCCCTCCCCGACTCCGTCACCTGGGTCACCACCTTCCTGGCCCTGGCCCGCCTGGGCGCGGTAGCGGTGTTGGTCAACCCCGAACTCACCCCGCCGGAACTCCAGTTCATGGCACAGGACACCGAGGCTGTTCTGTGGGTGACGGGACCGGGGCTGGACGGCTTGATCCCCTCGCCCCGTAAGGGGCGCGGGGAACTGCGCGACCAGCCACATACGGCCCGCACTGTGAAGACCGCCGTCGCAGCGCCACGCCTCGGCTCCGACCAACTGATGGCCCTGAGCACGACAGCGAACCCCATGCCGCACGCTCATCCCGTCGACGCCCACACCCCCCTCTACATCCAGTACACCTCCGGTACCACAGGCCACCCCAAGGGTGTCGTCCACGTCCACGGCGACCCCAAGACGTACCACGACCTCATCGGCCGCCGACTGCTCCGCATCACCGCGGACGACGTCACCCTGTCCGTCTCCCGGCTGTACTTCGCCTACGGCTTCGGCAACGCCCTCGTCTTCCCGCTGTTCTCCGGCTCCTCCGCCGTCCTCTCCGACCGCCGTCCCACCCCCGCGGCGGTCGACGAACTCGTCGCCCGCCACCGCGTGACCCTCCTCTACTCGGTGCCGTCGGCGTACGCCGCCCTGGTGGCGGACCGGGCCAACGGCCACGAGGACTGCTTCGCCTCGGTGCGCGCGGCGGTGTCGGCCGGCGAGGGCATGCCCGCCGGACTCGGCAAGCAGGTCACCGAACTGCTCGGCGCCCCCGTCCTCGAACAGATCGGCTCCACCGAGGCCGGACACGCGTTCTGCGCCAACAGCTTCGACCACAACCACCCCGGCACGGTCGGCCGCCCGGTCCCCGGCTTCGAGGTCGAACTCCGCGACCGCGCCGGCGCACAGGTCGCGGACGGCGAGACCGGTGAACTCTGGGTGCGCGGCCCGACGGTGACACCCGGCTATCTCAACCGGCCCGAGGAGACCGAGCGCGCCCTCGTCGGCGGCTGGCTCAACACCCGGGACCGGGCCGTCCGCGAACCCGACGGCAGCTACCGGCATCTGGGCCGGGCCGACGACATGGAGATGGTCGGCGGCATCACCGTCTCCCCGCTGGAGGTGGAGGCCCTGCTGCGCACCCACCCCGGGGTCCGGGACGTCGCCGTCGCGGCCGTCACCGACGAGCGCGGCGCCAGCAGGCTACGGGCCTTCGTCGTCCCCGTCCCGCCCATCGGGGTGGGCCTGGAGGCCGAGCTGATCTGTATGGCCCGCGGCAGGCTCGCCGCCTTCAAGGTCCCCCGCAGCGTCAGCTTCGTCCCCACGCTGCCCCGCACCGCGACCGGCAAGCTCCGCCGGCATCTCGTCCGCCAAGGGGCGTGGTGAACCGTGGCCGACACCCTCATCCCCGCAGAAAGGTCCGGTCCCATGCGCGACCAGCTCCAGGCCGACCGGCAGCCCGTCAACCCGCTCGCCGGCCGTGGCTTCTACCTGGGCTCGATGTTCAGAGAGGCCGCCGACCGCCACGGCCACGTCTTCGTCACCCTGGACCGGCCCCTGGACGTCAACCCCGAGATCGGGACCGACCTCTCCTACACAGCCCTCGCCGACCTCGTCGACGAACTCTCCGGCCGCCTCTGGGAAGCGGGCGTACGCCCCTCCGAGGAAGTCGTCGTCCACAAGACGGACAACGTCGACATCGTGCTGCTGACCTGCGCGCTCTCCCGTATCGGCGCCGTCCCCGTACTGCTGTCGCCCGGCCTCGCGGGCCCGGTGGTCGGACAGCTCCTCGAACGCCTGCACAGGCCCTGGCTGATCACCGACCGCGCCAAGCTCGAAGGCGCCCTGAGCGACGTCGAACTCACCGGCCTCGTACGGACCACGCTCTCCGTCGACGACGCCCCCGGCGCGGAACCGCTCCAGAAGTACGCGGGCGCCCCGACCCCGGCAGCGGTCCGCCTCCACCCCCGTGATCCCTCCCTGATCACCCACAGCTCCGGCACCACCGGCCTGCCCAAGCTGGCCGTGCACTGCCCGAACACCATGTGGAACCGGCTCGTCCCGCAGAAGGCCATGGGCTGGCCCACGCGCGGTGAGACCGCCGCCCTGCACATGTCGTTCGTGCACTCGCGCTTCTACCATCTCCTCGGTGTCCTGCTGCACTTCGGCAGCCCGCTGGTCCTGATCATCGACCCGGAACCCTCGAACGTGGGCCCGCTGCTGGCCCGCCACCGCCCCGGCATCGTCGAGACCCACCCCAACACCTTCGTCCTGTGGGAGGAGTTGGCCGACGCGCCCGGCGCACCGCTGTCCCGCGTCCGCTCGTACGGCTCCACCTTCGACGCCATCCACCCGCGCACCGTGCAGCGGCTGCTGGACGCGTCCAAGCGGCGCTCGCCGTGGCTCATCCAGCTGTACGGGCAGAGCGAGACGGGCCCGGTGGCCTTCCAGTGGTTCACCCGCCGCAGCGCCGCCCGCGCCGACGGCCGCCGGGTCGGCATCGGCATCCCCGGCTTCACCCGCGTCCGGGTCGCCGACGACGCCGGGCGGAAGGTCGCCCCCGGCACCGCCGGCCGGATCGAGGCCCGCACCCGGGGCCGCATCCTCACCTACCTCGGCGCCCGGGACCGCTACCTGCGCCAACTCGACGCCGGCTGGTGGCAGATGGGCGACATGGGCTACCAGAGCCGCTGGGGCGCCCTCTACCTCATCGACCGCGAGATCGACCAGATCGACTCCGTGCACAGCAACCTGGAGGTCGAGGACACCCTGATGTCCCGGCTGGAGGAACTGCGCGAGGTCGTCATCGTCCCCGGCGTCGACCGTGAACCCGTCCCCGTGGTCTGCGTACGCGGCGAACGCCCCCTGGACCCGGGCCGCTGGCGCGAGGCGACGGCCGACCTGCCGACCATGGCGGAGCCCCGGCAGTGGCGGTTCGAGGAACTGCCGATGACCTCCACCTGGAAGGTCAAGCGCGTCGAGATCACCCGCATGCTCACCGAAAGCACCCGCGCATGACCACCCCCGTCCCCGTTCTCGTCGTGGGCGCCGGCCCCGTGGGCCTCTCCGCCGCCCTCGCCCTGCGCGCCCACGACCTCCCCGTCACCCTGCTCGAAGCCGACCCCGAGGGCCGCGAACGCCCCGGCAGCCGCGCGCTGTTCGTCCACCGCGAGACCCTGGAACTGCTGGAGGGAATACATCGGGGTCTCGCCGTCGAGATCGCCGCGTTCGGTCAGACCTGGCACACCAAGCGCACCCTCTACCGGGGCCGCGAGGTGTACGCCCGCACCTTCCCGCCGCCCACCGGCACCCCGCCCTTCACCAGCCTCCGCCAGGTCGACACCGAGCGCTTCCTGCTCACCGCCTGCCGGGACGCCGGCGTGGAGTTCGTGTGGGACGCCCGGATCACCGGCGTACGGACCGACCCGGACGGGGTGACGCTCACCGGCGAGGACGGCCGCACCTGGACAGGCACCCACGCGGTGGCCGCCGACGGCGCCCGCTCGGCCGTACGGCGGGAACTGGGCATCCCGATGGAGGGCACCCACGGCGAGGGCTTCCATGTCGTCGCGGACATCGCCGACATCCCCGGCGCCGAACTGCCCCTGGAACGGGTCTTCCACTACGAGCACCCGGCGCTCGGCGGCCGCAGTGTCATGCGGGTCCCGTTCACCGGCGGATTCCAGCTCGACCTCCAGTGCCGCGACGACGACGCGACGGAGGAGTTCGGCACCCAGGAGGCCGTACGGCGCTGGCTTCCGGAGGTCGTCGGCGACGGCTACGGCGAACGCGTGCTGTGGGTGTCGACGTACCGCTTCCTGCGCAAGGTCGCCGCCGCCTTCACCGACCCGCACCGCCGGGTGCTGCTGGCGGGTGAGGCCGCCCATCTCTTCCCGCCGTTCGGGGCGCGCGGCATGAACAGCGGGATCGCGGACGCCGTCGCCGCGGCCCGCGCCATCGCCGCCGGCACCCCCGAGGCGGTCGCCTCCTTCGCCGAAGTCCGGCGCTCGGCGGGCCTGTTCAACAGCGCCGCCGCCGGCACGGCCCTGGACCATCTGCGGCCCCGGCGCCGTATCGTCCGCGTCAAACAGCGGGCGGCGGCGGCCCTCGCCCCCGTGATGCCCCGCTGCGGCGCCTGGCTGGAGCACGCGCCCTACGGCCCCCGGCACGGCGCCCCGGCCGTCGCGGGCCGCAAGTACTGAACAACCGGCCGCAAATACTGAACTGGCAGCACGTACGGGACGGCCGCGAGGAGTGAGCCGCGCACGTATGGAACCGAAAGACCGACAGGAGCACCGAGTGACACAACCCGCCATCGCGGAAGGTCTGCTGACCTGGTCACCCGAACACGGCCTCGTCCCCGGCCAGGCACAGGGCGGACGCCTCCTCGTCGCGGACTCATGGCTGCTGCGCGAGGGACGGGTGCGCGGTTTCGACCGGCACCGCGAGCGGTTCCTGCGGTCCTGCGGCGAGTGCGGCGCACCGCCCCTGGGCCGGGTCGTCGACTTCTGGCACGACATGACCCGCGCCCTGCCGCGTACGGGGGAGTGGTTCCCCCGGGTCGAACTCGCTGCAGGATCACTGGAGTTGCGGCTCCTGCTGCGGCACGCCCCGCCCCTGACGGCCGAGGTCCGGGTGTGGGCGGCCGGCCAGCCCGACCCGCGTACCGTGCCCCGCCGCAAGGGGCCGGACCTGGACGCCCTGGCCCGGGTGCGCCGACGGGCGGCCGGCGCCGACGCCGACGAGGCCGTGCTCATCGCGCCCTCCGGTCTGGTGCTGGAGGCCGCCAACTCCAGTCTCTTCTGGTGGGAGGACGACACCCTCTGTCTGCCGCCGCCCCGGCTGCCGCTCCTCGCGGGTGTCACCATGGCCCTCGTCCAGGAGCGGGCCGCCCGCACCGGCGTCCGGGTCTCCCACCGCGAACGCTCCCTGGCCGAGCTGGACGGCCGCGAGGTGTGGCTCGTCAACGCCCTCCACGGCATCCGCCCCGTCGCCGCCTGGACCGGGCGCCCGATGACCCCGGGCCCGGCCGTCCATGCCCCGGAATGGCGGACATGGCTGGACGGTCTCATGGAGCCGCTGCCGGACCACTGAATTCACCACGATATACGGGCGCGCCGAAGCGCCGGGCCGAAGGAAATCCGGCCCGGCGCTGAAAGTCGTTTCTGAATTCTCTGGAAATCTGTTGCCGAGGGATTCGGCCGAGGATTCGGGGGTTTCGGGTTACTTCTGAGCGGGCTGATAAGCCCCCGGAACCATCCGGGTCGCGATGGCGATCCGGTTGTACGCGTTGATCACGGTGGCCGCCCAGATCAGCGCCGCGACCTGCCCCTCGTCGAACACCTCCGCCGCCTCGGCGTAGACGTCGTCGGGCACCTGACCGTCGGCGACCAGGGTCACGGCCTCGGTCAACGCCAGGGCGGCGCGCTCGCGTTCGGTGAAGAAGGGGGTCTCGCGCCAGGCGCTGAGCGCGTAGATCCGCTGCTCGGTCTCGCCCTGGGCGCGGGCGTCCTTGGTGTGCATGTCCAGGCAGAACGCGCAGCCGTTGATCTGTGAGGCGCGAATTCTGATCAGTTCGAGGATCTCGGGCTCGACCTTCGCGTCCCGGGCCGCGGAAACGGCGGCGCCGTGCAGGGCGCCCATCGCTCCGGACACATCGGGGGTTATTTTCTTGAGGGCCACACGAGAGGGGGAATCGCTGTTGCTCATGGGGAGAACTCTATATCCGAATTCCCGGGCTGTGTAACTGTTTCGTCTCGACGTGGGCCGTCCCACAACCGTTGCCCCCGGTCGGCTGTCTAGGCAGGCAGGACCAGCGAAACGCAGGGATCCAGCGAAACGCATGAAGGGGAAAGGTTCGCCATGGGGGACATAGGCAGAAGAGGCGCTGTCGCGCTCGCGGTCACCGGACTGCTGGCACCGCTCGCGCTCGCGCTGGGCACCGCGCCCGCGCAGGCGGCGGGTTGTTCGACATCGGCGGGGCCGTACCAGAAGCAGGTCGAGAAGTTCCTCGGCCGTCCGGTCGACGGCAAGCAGTCCGACGCCGACTGCAAGGCGATCAGGGCCTTCCAGACCAAGCACGGCATCACGCCGAACATCGGCTACGCGGGCTCCGTCACCTGGGGTGTGATGGACCTGATGAACAAGCAGAAGGCCGTCGGCAAGAACCCCAACAAGGCCGGCAAGTGCCCGACCGACAAGGGCCGTATCGCCTGTGTGAACCTCACCCTCCAGCTGAGCTGGATCCAGGACGGCGGCAAGCTCGTCTACGGGCCCGTGCCGGTCCGCACCGGCCGCGACGGCTACGAGACCCGCACCGGCCTGAAGAAGATCTACTGGCGGAACATCGACCACGTCTCGTCGATCTACCACGTGCCTATGCCCTACGCCCAGTTCTTCGACGGCGGCCAGGCCTTCCACTCCGTCGGCGTCAGCATGTGGAACCCGCCCGGCTCCCACGGCTGCACCAACATGACCAAGACCGACGCCAAGAAGTACTGGTCGCTGCTGAAGAAGGGCGACGACGTCTACGTGTACGGCCGCAAGCCGGGCACCTGACAGACGGCCAGGAGCCCGGCTCGACGACCGTGACGAAACGTCACGCCTCGGGCGCGTCCCCGAAGTCCGGGATCTCCAGCCGTACCCCACCCTGCCGCGCGGACTCGTGCGCGACGATGCCCGGCAGGGTGTAGCGAGCCGCCACCCAGGCGTTCACCGACGGCAGCGTCCGGGTGTTGACGGCGGTCACGAAGTCGTCCACCAGGAAGTGATGGCTGCCCTCGTGGCCGTTGTGCAGGTGGTCGAACTCCCGCGGCAGCCGCGCCCGGTCGTGCACCGGCGCCGACCCGGAGGTGAAGGCGGCCCGCAGATCCGGCGCGATGTGCTGGAGCGAGGGATCGTCGGGGGACAGGGTGGGCTTCGGCTCAAGGAGCTCGCTGATGTCCTTCACCCCCTTCTTGTCCTGCCAGAACGCCACCGTGGCGAGCTGCTCCATGCTGGCGTCCGTGCCGAAGAACCGGAAACGCGACTCCCGGATCTGCGAGGGGTAGCCGACCCGCCGGAACTCGTTCGTACGGAACGAACCGCCGCCGGCCACCTCGAACAGCGCGGTCGCGTTGGAGAAGTCGTTGCCGAACTGGCTGACCTCCTTGTCGAACACCCCGTCCCCGCGCTCGTCCACGACCCCGATCGCGGACACACTCACCGCGTGCGTCTGCCATGCCCCCAGCACCCCGCCCACCGAGTGCGTCGGGTACAGCAGCGGCGGATAGCTCGCCGTCCGCTTCCACTCCTCGCCGCCGCTGTACTGGTAGGCCTCGTAGAACCCCAGATCCATGTCGTGGACGTAGTCGCCCTCGGCGTAGAAGAGCCGCCCGAACGCGCCTTCGGCTATCTGGTTCCGGGCGTGCACGGTCGCCGGGTTGTACTGACTCGTCTCACCCATCATGTATGTCAGCCCGGTCGCCCTGACCGCGTCGATGATCGCCGCGATCTCGTCGGCGGTGATGGCCATGGGCACCGCGGAGTACACGTGCTTGCCGGCGCCCAGGCCCTGGAGCACCAGCGGCCCGTGCGTCCAGCGCTGGGTGAAGATCGCGACCGCGTCGACCGCGGGCGACTCCAGCATCGCCTCGTACGAAGGGAAGGTGCCGGCCAGCCCTTGGGCGGCCACGAGCTGTTCGGCCCGCTCGGGCAGCAGATCGGTGACGTAGACGTCGCTGACGCCGGGGTGGGCCTGGAACAGCGTGGCGAACTGGCCGGAGAACTGGCCGGCGCCGACGATGCCGAGGGAGAACGTCATGTAAGGGATGCCCTTCATGGATCGGGATATCACTGCGAGAGGATGAGGTTGATCTGGTCGTTGGTCTCGTCGAGGCCGCTCACCGGCGCCCCGTTGCCGTAGATGTCCTCCATCGCGGGCTGCATGAGCGCGGTGACGTCCGCCGCGTAGTTGGTGATCGGGTAGGAGAAGGTCCGGAAGCCCTGCTTGTCGGCGACCGGTTCGGTGAACGCCGACACGTCGATGCCCTTCTTCTCGTACGCGGCGACGGCGGCGTCGGTGCCGGCCGGAGTGGCGGGGAAGACGACCCCGTACCGGCCGACGACGGTCTGGCACTTGTCCGAGGCGAGATACGCCACCCACTTCCGGGCGCCCGCCTTGTTCTTGGAGGCCCTGGTGATGGAGTCGGCGAGGCCGTTCATCATGGTGGCGCGCTTGCCGGTCGGGCCGGCCGGGGTGACGGCGGCGGCGATGTCCATGCCCTTGAAGCCGTCGTAGGTGGAGATCATCCAGGCGCCGTCGAAGGTGGCGGCGGCCTTGCCCGCGGCGACCTGGGTGTTGGCCTGGTTGGACTGCACGTTGTAGTCGGAGAACGGGACCATGTAGCCCTTCTCCGCCAGGCCGAAGTACCACTTGACCACGGACTGGAAGGTCTCGCTGTCGTACTGGTACTTCGTGCCCCAGCGCGCCTTGTCCGTGTAGCTCCACCCGGCCGAGCCGGTGAAGGGGCTCCACTGGGTCTGCCCGTCGGCGTAACCGCCGCCGTTGCCGGCCAGGCCGTACACCTTCACGTTGTCCCGGGATCGCCTGGAGACCGGCGAAGATCAGCAGCGCGGTGTAGCCGACGTGCCGCCACACGTTGATCAGGGCGATGGTCGGGACGGCCCAGGTCTCGTCGGCGAGGAAGGGGATGCGGTCGGCGCCCAGGGCCCCGATGATCTCGTTGCCGATGCCGAGCTGGGTGTCGAGGATCCACAGCCACACCAGACCGGCGACGACATTGGACATCAGATACGGCGTGAGCACGATCCCGCGCAGCACGGCGGACTGCGTGAGCCGTTGCAGGAGTACGGCGACGGCGAGCGCCGCGACCGTCTGCACACCGATGTTGATGACCACGTACTCGACCGTGACCCCCAACGAGCTCCAGAAGATGGGGTCGTTGACCATGCGGACGTAGTTGTCGAGGCCCACCCACTCCGCCGGGGTGAGCAGGTTGAAGCGGGTGAAGCTCAGATAGATGCCCCGCAGGGTCGGCCAGAGCAGGAACGCCAGGAAGCCCAGCATCGCGGGAGCGATGAACACGGCGGCCAGGACGCCGTCGCCACCCCGGGACGGTTGGCTGCTGGAGGCGACGGTCATGGGGGCTCCCTCGTCGGCGACAGTGCCGCACTTACTTTTGCCGCAAAAGAATTATGGCGTCAAGAGGCGTGCGGACATCCTTTGGGGAGGGTGAAGACGGATCTGGAGCGGGTCTATTGTTTCCATGACGGAAGAAACACGGTGTGGGAGTCTGACCCTCATGACCGCACTCGCTGCCAGCTGGCTGCCGCTCAGTCCCGGGGAACGCGCGGTGGCGATCGAGGTGCTCGTGCACGGCCCGCTCTCGCGCACGGAACTCGCCCGGCGCCTCGGCCTGTCCGCGGGCAGCCTCACCCGGCTGACCAAACCGCTGATCGAGGCGGGGCTGCTGATCGAGGCCGCCGAGGGCACCGCACTGCCCGAAGCGCGTCAGGGGCGCCCGTCGCAGCCGCTGGACATCGTCGCCGAGTCCAGCACCTTCGTCGGCTTCAAGATCACCGACGACATGGTCTACGGCGTGGTCACCACGCTCCGGAGCGAGATCGTCACCCGCCACGACCGCCCGCTCACCACGCACGAGCCGGAGCGGGTCGCCGACCTGCTCGCGGAGATGGCCGGCGAGCTGGCCCGTGCCCATCCCTCCCTCGCCGGTATCGGCATCGGGGTCGGCGGCCTCGTCGAGCACCGGGCGGTGGTCGGGGAATCACCCTTCCTGTCCTGGCGCGACGTGCCCCTGGCCGAGCTCGTCGAGGAGCGCACCGGACTGCCGGTGGTCGTCGAGAACGACGTCGCCGCGCTCGTCGAGGCCGAGACCTGGTTCGGCGCGGGACGTGGCCTGGACCGGTTCGTCGTCCTCACCATCGGCGCGGGCGTCGGCTACGGGCTCGTCCTGGGTGGCCGGCGGGTGTCCTGCGCCGAGGAGGACCGGGGCTTCGGCCGCCACTGGATCGTGGACCCCACCGGCCCGCTCACCCCCGACGGCGAACGCGGCAGCGCCGTCTCGATGCTGAGCATCCCCAGCATCCGCCACCAGGTCCAGGCGGCGACCGGGCGCGCGGTGACGTACGAGGAGATCCTCGCGGGCGCGGCGGCGGGCGATCCGATGCGCGCGCGCGTCATCGGCGAGGCCGGGCGCGCCCTGGGCACGCTCGTGGCCCAGATCTCCAACTTCGTCATGCCGCAGAAGATCCTGCTCGCCGGCGAAGGCGTCGGGCTGATGGAGGTGGCGGGGGAGTCGGTGGAGAGGGCCGTCCGTGCCAACCGGCATCCGCTGGCCGCGCCCGTCCCGCTGGAGACGAAGGTCTCCGACTTCCATGACTGGGCGCGCGGGGCCGCCGTGCTGGCCATTCAGGTGCTCGTGCTCGGGACCATGGAGCCATAAACGCAGAGTGATCAGCTTCACGGTCCGTAATGTCTGAAGTGGGACCTTTACTCACATCGGCTTCACGTTCGAGGACATATGGTTTACACCATGTCCACTACCCCTGATGTCGTCCTGGAAAGAGCGGAAGTACCGGCGCGAACGGCCGCCGAGGTCAACGAGGAGATCCGGGCGCTCTGGTTCCGGAGTGGTGGGACGTTGAACAGGGAGCAGCGGAGCGAGTACGAGCGGCTTGTTCTTGAGTGGGCCGCCGCCTCGTAGTTCGTCGGCCGCGGGCCCGTGGGGGCTGAGCGCACGGTTCCCCGCGCCCCTTGACGGGGCGCGGATCACCGGGCGTGGAGCGAACCCCTAACTCCAACTCTGTGAGTACTGGCGGCGGTATGCCTGCCTGTCCTGTTCCGTGCGGATGAAGCGGGTTGCCGCTAGGGCGACCATGCTGCCGGCGATGACCAGGAGGCCGGGGCCGACGTTGCGGGGGTCGGCGAGGCGGTCGATGAGGTCGGAGGCGGCGCCGATGGACTCGACGGGTTCCACGGAGCCCGGTTCGGCCGCGCCGGGGGCGGCGGCGCCCTGGGAGTCGTCGTCCGAGGAACCGTCGGCCGCGGCGGTGGGCTGGGCGGCGGACTGGGGCAGGCCGTTGAGCCGGACACCGAGCTCGTCGAGGGTGTCGGACAGCGGCTGGAAGAACGTCGTACCGCCCTGCTCGCAGTCGCCGTTGCCGCCCGAGGTCACCCCCAGGGCCACACCCTCGGAGAACATCGGGCCGCCGCTGTCGCCCGGCTCGGCGCAGACCGTGGTCTCGATGAGACCGCTGACCGTGCCCTCGGGGTAGTTGACCGTGGCGTCCAGGCCGGTCACCTCGCCGTTGCGGAAGCCGCTGGTGCTGCCGCTGCGGAAGACCCGCTGGCCGACCGTCGCCTCGCCGACGGAGGTGATGCGCACGCCTCGGCCGTCGCCGACCGAGACGACGTTGGTCTTGTTGCTCGGCGCGTCCTGGAGGTACTGGACGAGCGAGTAGTCGGCGCCGGGGAAGTTCGTCTCGGTCGTCCGGCCGATCTCCTGCTGGCCCTGGTTGTCGGCGAACCAGACGGAACCGGAGGGACCGCAGTGCCCGGCGGTCAGCATGAAGTCGTTCTCGCCGTCGGTCACGTTGAAGCCGATCGAACAGCGGCCGCCCGTGCCGAAGATGGGCTGGGCGCCGTTGAGTCGCATCGTGTACGCGCCCTCGGTGCGCTCCATCCGCACGGACCCGCCGATCTCCTCGGCGAGGTCGGTCAGGCTCGCCCAGTCCTTCTTGGAGACCGTGCTGTCGGCGCGCACCACGACCTCGTTGGACGAGGGGTCGATGGCCCACGAGGTGCCCGGCACCCGGGGCGCCGAACGCAGCGCCTCCGTCGCGGACTTGAGGTCGTCGCCGCTGTACTCGACCATCTTGGGCCGGGCACCCGCCCGCTTGACCTCGGCGGCGGTCTTCTCGTCGGTGACCGCGACGACCGGCTCGCCGTCCTCGGCGATCCAGGAGCCCGCCGTACGCTCGGAACCGAGCTCGGTCACCAGCCCGGTTCCGGTGTCGGACGCGGCGAACACCGCGCTTCGGTCCGCGGGCGGGGTGACGGCGGGTTCGGTCGCCATCGCCGCCTGCGTGACCATCAGGGCCCCGCAGATCAGTCCACCGGCGGCCGTCAGCCGCGCCACCCGCTTCACGACGCGCCGTCGTGCGTGCCTCATTGCCTGGCTCCCGAACCCCGTCCGACACGGTGTCAACACCGCGAGGGCGTCCGGTCCTTGAGCGCCCTTCCTTTCATACGTGCCGTGGACGGCACGTGTTCACCGGTCGGCGTCGACGTATCCCAACGTCCGGTTCATGGCGATCGCGCGGGTGTTGGCCGGATGGTGCACCGTACGGACGGTGCTCACGCCGCAGATCCCGGCGAACCCGATGCCGAAGGTCTTCATGGCCACCGAGATGCCCCGGCCCCGGTGGTGGGCCCGTACGCCGGTCATCTCGTTGAACACGAATCCGGACCTCCGGCGGTCCGAGGTGGCCGCCATGCCGATCCACCGGTCGCCGTCGAGGGCCAGCACGACCCCGCGCGGATCGTAGGCGGGCACCTCGAAGCGGAGCCGGTGGTACTCGTCGTACGCGAAGAAGGCGCCGCGCCCCGGGATGTCCGCCGAGCACTCCTTGTTGAGTTCATACAACTCCCGGCGGTGTTCCGGGGTGTCGCCGAGCTCGGAGAGGGTCGTCAGCCGGATGCCGGAGGTACGGCACTTGTCGACGTACGGCTGGAAACGTGCCAGGTCGAAGTCGGTGACGTCCAGTTGGAGCCGGACCCACTCGATCGTCGTCAACGCTTGCCTCCCACTCCGCAGTACATGGGGACTTCCGCCGGTTCCCCGGAAGCGGGGTCGCCGGTGGTCTCCGGCCGCCAGCGGGTGCACGAGACGATGCCCGGTTCGAGGACGTCGAGGCCGTCGAAGAACCCGGCGATGACCTCCGGTGTGCGCTGGGTCAGCGACGGGATGCCGTGCTCGTTCCACCAGGCGGCCGCGATGTCCACGTCCGGCCACTCCGGGCCGGTGATGGTGTGCGACAGCACCAGATGACTGCCGCTGGGCAGGGCGTCCATCAGGCGGCGCACGATGCCGTTCGGGTCCTCGTCGTCCCGGATGAAGGCCAGCACGTCGAGCAGCAGCAGCGCGACGGGCCGGGTCAGGTCCAGGGTGTGCGCCGCGTGTTCGAGGATCGATTCGACGTTGCGCAGATCCTCGTCGACGTGGTCCGTGCACCCCTCGGGCGAGCTCGTCAGCAGGGCGCGGGCGTGCACCAGGACCAGCGGGTCGTTGTCGACGTAGACGATCCGGGCGTCCGGGGCGATGTCCTGGGCGACCTCGTGGGTGTTCTCCGCGGTCGGCAGCCCGGCGCCGATGTCCAGGAACTGCCGGATCCCCACGTCGGCGGTCAGATGGCGCACGGCCCGCCTCAGGAACTGCCGGTCCGCGCGGGCGTAGTCCTCGATGCGCGGATGCAGCCGGCGTATCTCGTCCCCGGCCTTCCGGTCGACCTCGTAGTAGTCCCCGCCGCCGAGCCAGTAGTTCCAGATCCGCGCCGCGGCCGGCCGCGTGGTGACGATGCGGCTGTTCAGCGACGACGAGGGGAAGTCCGAGGCTGCCGGGTTGTCCGTCACGGCGTCAACTCCTGCGCTCTTCTGTGAAGGTGCTTCATCCAACGGGCAATGTAGACCCGTCGGTCGGTGTTCGCCTCCACTTCGGCGATCTTCACAGGAGCCGGGTTCGTCCGGTGGTCCCGAGCGCCGTCCGGCCGTGCGCGAGAGCCCCCGCGAAGCCGCCGAACAACGTTCGTCGAGACCCCTCTACTAATCAGTAACTTTTAGGTAGTCTCCCGGCCACCAATGGGCATGACCATGACGAGCGCGGCGAAGGTCATGACGACCTCGCCGCTTTCACATGAGAAAAAAGGGGACGAACATGACAGCAAGCGGTGTGGGACGCCGCGTCACGACGGTCGCCGCGGTGGCCGTCCTGGGTCTGGGCGCTTCGATGACCGCCGCGGTTCCGGCCGTCGCCGCGCCGAGCGAGGCCGCGGTCGGCGCGGCCGCTGCCGCCGAGGTGGACTACGCGACCTGGCAGACGGACGTGAAGGCCGTCATCGACACGGCCACTCCCTACATACAGCAGCGCACCGCGAACTCCTCGGGGCAGAAGCTCGCCATCGTCTTCGACATCGACAACACGACGCTGGAGACGCACTACACGCCCTGGTACAAGCTCCCCACCCCGGCGCTGAAGCCCTCCCTGGCACTGGCCAAGTACGCCAAGTCCCGTGGGGTGGCCGTCTTCTTCGTCACCGCCCGCCCCGGCATCATCGAGAGCGTCACCGAGTGGAACCTGGAGAGCGTCGGCTACCCCGTCGACGGCCTCTACGTGCGTGACCTGCCCGATCTGTTCGCCGAGGTCTCCGCGTACAAGACCGCCTCGCGCGCGGACATCGAGTCCGACGGCTACAAGATCATCGCCAATGTCGGCAACAACACCACCGACCTCGTCGGCGGCCACGCCGAGCGGACGTACAAGCTGCCCGACTACGACGGGCTCCTCGACTGACGCCGCTCCACCGTTCGTTCCCGGGGGTACGGCGGCCGGTTCCCGCCGGCGGCCGTACACCTGGACCTAGACTCCCGCCATGGCCGACGACACCACGCTCGACGCGCTCGGCGCGGGCAGCTACCTGCTGATCACCACCTACCGCAAGAACGGCACCGCCGTCCCGACGCCCGTGTGGGTGGTCCGGGACGGGGACGCGCTCGGCATCTGGACGGTCGCGGACTCCTGGAAGGTCAAGCGCATCCGGAACCGCGCCGACGTCCTCGTCGGCCCCTGCGACGTGCGCGGCAGGCCCACCGGCGACTCCGTCCCCGCCCGCGCCGAGATCCTCGACGCGGCCGGCTCCGCCGCCTACCGCGGGCTCATCGCCCGCAAGTACGGCGTCATGGGCCGCCTCACCCTCCTCGGCAGTCGGCTGCGCCGGGGCGCCGACGGCACGGTCGGCATCCGCGTCACCCTGACCGACTGAGCCTCCGTCGGGCGCGCGCGGACCGTCACGAACGGTCGCCCGCGTGCCCCGTCCGCCAGGCCCACGCCGCGATCTCCACCCGGTTCCGGGCGGCGAGCTTGAGCTGGATGCTCCCGAGGTGGGTCTTCACCGTGGACAGGGACACGAACATCGACGCGGCGATCTCGGCGTTCGTGTGCCCCAGCGCGACCAGCCGTACGACATCGAGCTCACGGTCGGTCAACGGCTCCTGGGGGCGCGGTACTTCGGGCCCGGGAGCGGCCTCCTTCTCCGCCGTGACGTGCTTGAGGAGCCGGACCGTCACCGACGGCGACACCAGCGAGTCGCCCACCGCCGCCGCCCGTACGGCCTCGGCCAGCAGGGTCGGCCCGGAGTCCTTGAGCAGGAACCCGCAGGCGCCGCCGCGCAACGCCCCGTAGACGTACTCGTCGAGGTCGAACGTCGTCACCACGACCACCCGCAGCGGATCGGCCACCCCCGGACCGGCCAGCAGCCGGGTCGCCTCCAGGCCGTCCAGCTTGGGCATCCGGATGTCCAGCAGACACACATCGGGCCGCACCTCCCGGGCCAGCCGCACGGCGCTCTCGCCGTCGGCCGCCTCGGCGACCACCGTGATGTCGGGCTGCGCGTCGAGGAAGAAACGGAAGCCGGTGCGGACCATGTCCTGGTCGTCGGCGATCAGGACCCGGATCGGGCTGCGGTCGTTCATGGGCGCATCATGCCTGAGGGAGACGGGAGATATGAGGAAGGGAGGAGGGGGAGGGAGCGACGGGGGTGCGTCCGTCGCGGTGTGCGGGGGTGCCAGTCGCGGTGTGTCAGTCGGGGTCCTGGGTGCGCTCCGCCGTCACCTTCCGCAGCAGCGGCCTGCTCCCGGCGAGCGCCGCGAACATGGTGACGGCGCCGAGGCCGACGCAGAGGGCGAGGCGTACGGCGCCCGACGCGTCCGGCTCCAGGTGGAACATCTCGTTGACCTTCATCCCGGCGTAGATCCCGGTCGCCGTCGTACCGCCGGCGAGGACCACCAGCGGCAGCGCGGTCTCCCGCGTCCGCGCCCGGTCCAGCACCTTCAGCGGCGTACCGGCCAGCCGCAGCAGCCCGTACACCCGGCGCCGGTCGAGCACCGTGGCCGCCGCGGTGAGCCCGGCGGAGGCGGCGGCGACCAGGAAGCCCAGACCCAGCACCGCGAGCCCCATCTCACCGATGAGCCGGGTCGTGATGTCGCCATCGGCGTTGACGTAGTCCTGGGTGAAGGGCAGGTTGCCGGGGGAGAGGTCCGACAGCGCGGTCGACGCGGTGTCCACCTGCTCCTGGCCGCCGCGCACATGGACCACGACACCCTTGTCGCCGCTCAGGATCCCGTCCCACACCTCGGTGTCCACCGTCTCCACGGTCGCTCTCACCTTCGCCTCGGCGAGCAACTCCCTTGCGCGTACGGCGAGTTCGCGCGGGTCGCCGTGCTCGGCGCGGACCGCCACCTGGCCCGGATAGTCGTAGCCCACGATGCCGACCTGCCCCACGGTGAAGAACCCGGCGACGAGCCCCGCGAGCACCAGACCGCTGACCGTGCGCCAGGCACCGCGCGGATCGTCGCTGAGCCGGCGCGCGGCGAGCAGTGTCGCCGGGCGGCGCGCGAAGCGGCTCAGCAGCCGGCCCAGCATGTCGACGACCCAGGGGCCGAGGGTCCAGAACGCCCCGTACACCAGCACGATCAGCGCCAGTGACTGGCCCGTGTCCAGCCCGCCGCCGTGGGCGGTCACCGTCACATACAGCCCGACGGCGACGAACAGCACCAGGCGGATCAGCTTCGTCCGGCGCGGATCGGCCTGCTGGGCGACGCCCAGCGGGGAGCGGGCCACCCCGCGCAGTGTCGTCATGGCGCTGACCGAGGTGAGCACGGCAACGACCGCCACCACCGTGAGCAGCCAGGCCACACCGACCCACAACTGCCCGGTGTACCAGGTGCCGATGCCGTACGGCACCCGCGCGAGGACCGGCAGCAGCAGGGTGTACGCGACCGCGCCGAGGAAACCGCCGGCCAGACCCACCGCCGCCGACTCGGCGCCGGTCATCGCCAGGATCTGCCGAGGTGTCGCTCCCGCCAGACGCAGCGCCGCGAGCCGCTGCTCACGGCGGGCGGCACCGAGACGTCCGGCGGCCGAGGCCAGCACGACCACGGGGACGACGAGGAGGCCGCCGCCGAGCACCGCGGCCTGCTGGTCGAACGAGGTGAACATGCTGGGTCGGGTCCCGGTGAAGCCGTTCACGCGGGCGCGGGCGGCGAGGGTGTCCAGCGCGCTGCCCTCGGCGGCCCGGGTGATCGCGGGGTCGGTGGGGGTGCGGCCGATGACGGCGACGAGTTCCTCGGGGGCGGCGAGACCGGCCTCGGTGACCGTGCCGTGGTCGGTGCCGGTGGGGAAACGGTTCGCGAGTTGCCCGGCGGGCAGCTCGCGCATCAGCTTCGCCAGGGCCGGGGAGAGGTAGGTGCGGCCGGGGGCCGGGAAGCGGTCCAGACCGGGTGGGGCGGGGGTCGCGGGGCGGTTGGGGAGTTGGGCCAGGGAGACGACGGTGACGGGGCGGTGGTCCACGTAGGTCGTGCCGAGGGTCTGGACGGCGGTGGCCTGTTCCGCCGCCACGGCGTCGGGGGTGCGCCAGGCCGTGCGGTCGGCTCGGGTGCCGGCGCCGAGGTAGGCGGCGAGGAGGGTCAGGAGGACGAGGGCGCCGGCCGCGGCGGCCGCGGCGGAGAGGAGGTGGCTCTGCAGGCCGCGCCTGCCGGAGGCGCGGGCCAGGTGCCAGGTGAGGGGGAGGACGGGGGAGCGCATTCTCTTTGTCTCCGGGGGTTTTCGGGTGCCTGAGAGCTCGGTCGGATCGGTTGGACGGCTGGTGCGCGTCGGTCGTGGCTTGTCGCGCCCACGCGGCGGAGCCGCATATCGACACGGCCCCGCGCCCCTGGATGGGCGGGCCGGGGGTCTTCGGTCAGGCCACCGTGTACTGGCTGTAGCCGGCTATGCGGCCGTCCCTCACCTGCACGACGCGGTCGCAGTGGGCGGCGACCTCCGCGTCGTGGGTGACCATGACCAGGGAGGCGCCCTGTTCGCGGGTGACCGAGGTGAGGAGGCGGATGACCTCCTCGCCGGTGGACTGGTCGAGGGCGCCGGTGGGCTCGTCGGCGAAGACGACGTCGGGTTCCACGGCGAGGGCGCGGGCGATGGCGACGCGCTGGGCCTGGCCGCCCGAGAGCTGGCCGGGGCGGCGGTGCTCCAGGCCTGCGAGGCCCAGCGGGGCGAACCAGCGGCGGGCCCGCTTCACCGCCTCGCGGCGGGGCACGCCCTCCAGCATCAGGGGGAGGGCGACGTTCTCCTCGGCGGGCAGCTCGGGCAGCAGCTGGCCGAACTGGAAGACGAATCCGAAGCGCTTGCGGCGCAGGGCGCTGAGCCTGTTCTCCCCCCAGTGGTCGACGCGTTCGCCGCGCAGCAGCACCTGGCCGTCGTCGGGGCGGATGATCCCGGCGAGGGTGTGCAGCAGGGTCGACTTGCCCGAGCCGGAGGGGCCCATGATGGCGAGGGACTCGCGCTCGGCGACCGCCACGTCCACGCCGGCCAGGGCGGCGGTGGGGCCGTACTTCTTGACGAGGCCGTTGCCGGCCAGGACGGTGCTCATGAGGATGACGGGTCCTTTCCGGTCGGACTAGGCGCGCTCGAACGTCCAGGTGACGCTGGAGGCGTCGGCCTTGACGACGGTGACGGGGATGGAGAGGTCCTTGCCGTCGCCGTCCTTCGCGGTGCACGTCACCTTCGCGCCGGCCACGGCCTTGAGGTCGGGGCACTTGAGGTCGGACGTCTCGCCGCCGATCCAGGGCAGCGGGCTGTACTTCGACTCGGTGCGACCCGCGACGATGTTCCCGCTGAGCGCCTTCCGGCCGTCCACGGTCACGGTGTTGAACTTGTCGAGCCCGGTGGTCGACTCCGTACCGCTCATCGCGTAGGTGAGGGCTCCGCCGCCGACGGCCACGGCCGCCACCGCGGCGCCGGTGATGAGGAGGGGCTTGCGTTCCATGAGGTGCTCCTGGTGGAGAGAGGAAGAGGGATGGTGTTGCGGCACCCAACCTCTCCCGGCGGCGGAGGCGCCCGCCTCGGCCGAACGGCCAGGGTTCACGGCCCGCCGGATCCGCCGCCTCAGCCGTACGGCCGATACCGGGGACGGCGGGGCTGCCTACTGTGATCCGGGTGAACCTCGTGCTCGACACCAAGGAACCCGCGGGCGGTGCCCCCGGACGGCCGGTGCGTCCCGCCAGGCCGGGCTGTGTACGCGTCGGCGGGATCGTGGTCCTGCTCCTGGCCTGCGTGGCCGACTTCCTCGTCCTCGGGACGGAGGAGGACACGGCCCATCTGTGGCTGCACCTGCTCGCCCTGGCCGTCGGCCTCGCGGCGCTGCTGTGGCCCGAGCACCGCCGGCCCGCGTGGCTCACCCCGCAGGTGCGGACCGCAGCCCCCGCCCTCGCCGCCCTGGCCAATGTGGTGACCCTGCTGGTGACCCACCACAAGGGCGGCTTCGGCCCCGGCCAGGCGGTCGTGCTGCTGTGCCTGCTGGTGATCGCCGTCCGTACCTGCCCGCCCGGCTGGGCCCTGGCCTGCGGACTCCTCGACGGTCTCGTGCTGCTCGCGCTGCCGCTGCCGTACTACGCCGTCGAGCCGGACTCCAGCATCCTCGGCGTCGCGGCGGTACAGACACTGATCGCGGGGGTCACGGCCGCCATCGCCGCCTACCTGCGCACCCTGGACCACCGCCGCACCCAGGTCGTCACCGAGACCCGCCGGTCGGAACGCCTCGCCATGGCCGCCGACCTGCACGACTTCGTCGCCCACCATGTCACCGGGATCCTGGTCCAGACGCAGGTCGCGCGGATGATGGCGACCACCGAACCCGAGCGAAGCGAGATGGGGGTACCCCCGGACGAAGTCTGGGGGAGGCTCGACCCCGTCCTCGCGGCCATCGAGCGGGCCGCGACCGAGGCGCTGGCGTCGATGCGCCGCACGGTCGGCGTACTGCGCGATCACGACGACGACGCGGCCGGGGCCGGGGCCGCCGACCGGCGCCCGGTCGGCGATCTGGCGGGCATCGACGAACTGGTGCGCGGTTTCGACGGGGTCGGCGGCGTCGACGGACGCGCGGCCGTGCTCCGCCGCGACCCCTCCGTCCCCGACGCCCTGCCGCACGAGGTGCAGGCCGCCGCGTTCCGGGTGGTGCAGGAGGCCCTGACGAACGTCCGCCGGCACGCCGCCGACGCCACTGAGGTCACCGTCGCCCTCCGCTACGCCCGCGGTGACCTGGAGGTCTCGGTGCGCGACGACGGGCGCGGCGGCGTCCGGCTGCCGGAGGCGGCCCGGGGCGGCGGCTTCGGTCTTGTCGGTCTCACCGAACGCGTCACCGCGCTCGGCGGCCGGATCCTGGCCAGGCCGCGCGAGGACGGACCCGGCTGGGAGGTCGTCGCCGTGCTCCCGGCCGCGCCGCCGGCCGCCCGGTGAGCTGAACCTCCCGGCCCGGCTTCCCGTATCTCCTCTCGGGGATGGCGGGAGACCGCGTGCACGGAAGGAGAACAGCGTGTCGAAACCGCCCGAACCGGGCCGGACGGCGAAGCGTCCCACGATCGAGCCGACCTACGTCATGCGCCGGCGCAGGACCGAGGCCCTGGCCGAGCTGCTGCGTGAGTTCGAGCAGTACAAGGGGACGGACACAACGAACGACGAGTACGAGACCGTCGCCGTCCCACCGACGCCCACGCCGAGGCCGGCCCCGCCTCCGCCGCCCGCGCCGGAACCGAAGCCCGCCCCCGAGCGGATCCTGCCCCGGACGGAGTACGAGACCGAGGAACTGCCGCCGGTCATGGTCGGCGAGGACTTCGGCTCCGACACGGTCCCGCGCGGTGAGCGGCGGCAGCGGCGGCGCGCGGTGCCCGGCGGCGGCTCGGGCCTGAAGCGCGCGGCGGTCGTCGTGGGTGTCGGCGCGGCGGCCCTTCTCGGCTTCGGCGCCGCGCTCCTGCTGCCCGGCGGCGACACGGAGAAGGAGGCGCGCACCGTCACCCCGCCCCCGACCCCGTCGGCACCCGCGGCCTCCGCCCCCGCCCCCGCCCAGAACGACGCCGTCGACCCGGACGGCGCCGGCACCCTGCGCGAGGGCGACAGCGGCGCCGAGGTCTCCGAACTCCAGCAACGGCTGCTCCGTATCCCGAACGTGTACGACAACGGCTCCACCTCGGGCGAGTACGACGCCGTACTGAAGGAGGCGGTGGCGCGCTTCCAGCTCTGGTACGGAATCCGGGGCGACGAAACGGGCGTCTACGGCAACGACACCCGCCAGGACCTCGAATCCCGCACCCCGCTCTAGTCCCGTGGCGGGGCTCCACCCCCGGTACGTCACCGGTGTATCCGGGTTGTTGCCCCGCCTGGGACGGACCATCCTGGCCATATGGTGACGAAGGCGTCCGGAGCGTCGCGGGCCGCCACGGCCGGTGAGGCGATGGCGGTGGTCGACGCGCGCGGCCTCGTCGCGGGGTGGAGCGAGGGGGCCCGGCGGCTCACCGGGTACACCGCCGGGGACGTCACCGGGCGGCCGGCGGCGGACCTCGTCGACGGGGACGCGGCGGCGGTGTGGCGGACGCTGCTGACGTACGGGGACGCGGTCGTGGACCTGCGCTACCGGGACGGCCGGCGGCAGAAGGTGGCGCTGCGGATCTGCCCGCTGCGGGGCGGGGCGGGCGAGGGACGGCGGTTCGTCGTCCAGGCGACCCCCGACCAGAGCGAGCGGGGCCTCGGCGAGCTGGCCTTCAAGCAGGCGTCGATGTCCATGTCGATCTTCGACACCGGGCAGCGCTATCTGCGGATGAACGACTGGGCGTGCCAGGTCATGGGCCAGCCCGAGGAGGAGTTCCGGCACCAGTACTTCCCCGACACCGTGGAGGACGCCGAGCACAGCCGGGGCTTCCTGCGCCATCTGGAGATCGTGGCCGAGACCGGGCGGCCGGTCCACTACGAGAGCTGGACCAGGTCGCCGTCCGGCCGCCGGATGCACGCCTGGAGCTTCGAGATGTGGCCCCTGCGGGACCGCTCCGGCGGACTGATCGGCACCGCGCTCGCCGGGTTCGACAGCAGCGAGCAGTTCTGGGCCCGCCAGCGCCTCGCCCTGCTGAACGAGGCCGCCGGGTCCATCGGCACCCGACTCGACGTCGCCCAGACCGCCCGCGAACTCGCCGAACTGGTCGTCCCCCGGCTCGCCGACTTCGTCAGCGTCGACCTCCTGGAGTCGGTCCTGCGGGGCGAGGAACCCGAGACGGTGCCCGGGGACGGCGGTGTGGAACTGCGCCGGGCCGCCCACCACTCCGGTACGCCCGGTGTCCCGGAGGCGGCGATCGCCCTGGGCGCCGCCGATGTGTACCCGCCCGCCTCGCCGCCCGCCCGCGCCCTGCTCACCGGCGAGCCCGTCCTCACCCGCACCGGCGACCACTCCCTCGACTCGTGGTTCGCGGGGCACGGCGCCCGCTCCGCCAAGCTCCGGGAGGCCGAGCAGCACGACCTGTCCCTGATGGCCGTACCGCTGGTCGCGCGCGGCACCACCCTCGGCGTGGCCGTCTTCGTCCGTGTCCTGACGCCCGAGCACCCCGACGCCTTCGACCAGGACGACGTGGCGCTCGCGGAGGAGCTCTCCAGCCGGGCGGCGGTCTGCGTGGACAACGCCCGCCGCTACACCAAGGAACGCACCACCGCGCTGGCGCTCCAGCGCAGCCTGCTGCCGAAGACGGTCGCCGGACAGGCGGCCGTCGAGTTCGCCTCCCGGTATCTGCCCGCGCTGTCGCAGGCCGGGGTGGGCGGCGACTGGTTCGACGTGATCCCGCTGTCCGGGACCCGGGTGGCCCTGGTCGTCGGGGACGTCGTCGGCCACGGCATCCACGCCTCCGTCACCATGGGCCGGCTGCGCACGGCGGTGTGGGCGCTCGCCGACGTCGACCTGCCGCCGGACGAGCTCCTCACCCATCTGGACGACCTCGTCGAGCATCTCGCGGCCGGTGACGGCACGGGTGACGGCGAGATCGGCGCGACCTGTCTGTACGCGGTGTACGACCCGGTGGACCGCAGCTGCTCGATCGCCTCGGCCGGGCATGTGCCGCCCGTGGTGGTGCGGCCCGACGGCGGTGTGGAGGTCGTCGAGGTGGTGGCGGGGCCGATGCTCGGTGTCGGCGGACTCCCGTTCGAGGCGACGGAGCTGGCCCTGCCCGAGGGCTCGGTCCTCGCCCTCTACACCGACGGTCTGGTCGAGGCCCGCGACCGTGACGTCGACACCGGCACCGCCGCCCTGTGCGCCGCGCTGGGCGGGCCGGTGGGCGATCTGGAGAGCGCCTGCGACGCCGTACTGAAGGCACTGCTGCCCGAGACCCCGGCCGACGACGTGGCCCTGCTGCTCGCCCGCACCCGCGCCCTCGACGCCGAACAGGTGGCCGTCTGGAACCTCACCGACGACCCGGCGCTGGTCGCCAACGCCCGCAAGCTCGCCACGGACCAGCTCACCCGCTGGGGCCTGGAGGAGGCCGCCTTCGTCACCGAACTCGTCGTCAGCGAACTCGTCACCAACGCCATCCGCTACGGCGGCGCCCCCATCCAACTGCGCCTGATCCGCGACCGCACCCTCATCTGCGAGGTCTCCGACGCCAGCAGCACCTCACCCCATCTGCGCCGGGCCCGCCAGTTCGACGAGGGAGGCCGCGGCCTGCTCCTGGTCGCCCAGCTCACCGACCGCTGGGGCAGCCGCCCGAGCGGCGCGGGCAAGACCATCTGGGCCGAACAGGCCCTGCCGCCGAGTCTGTGAACGGCTGTCGGGGGCGGCTCGCGCCACCCCCGACAGCCCCGCGAACTACGACGTCACTTCTTGCGCAGGCGCACCGAGACACCGCGCGAGGTGAAGACCTGCTCGGCCGTCCAGCCCTCGACGGCCACCGAGACCTCGGCGAACCGGCCCTGCAGGGACCGGGCCCCGATGACCGCGACCGTGCTGCCGGGACGCGGCGCCTGGTCGGCGTCGAAGCGGACCACCAGCTCGCTGCCCCGCTCCAGGACCGCGCGGCCGTCCACCACGAGGGCCGGGGCGTCGCCCCGGTCCAGCGTCACATCGAGCGCACCGGCCTGGACGTAGCCGCCGCGGATCCGGACGGTGTGGTCGCCCGTGGCGAGCGTGCCGCCCTCGACCCGGACGTCACCCCGGCCGAAGGCCTCCTTGGAGCCCGCCGCGAGGACACCGGCCTCGACGACGGTGCCGCCCGTGTACGCGTTGGCGCCGGCCAGCGTCAGCGTGCCGCTGCCCTTCTTGACGAGGCGGCCCGCGCCGTCGAGGTCGTTGCGCCAGGTGTCGGCCGCGTGGAAACCGCCGAGCGCGGCGTCCAGGGTGACGGTGACATCCGTGTCGAGGGCGCCGTAGCCGTCCGCCGCCGCGAACAGGTTGAGGCGGCCCCACTGCTCCCAGCCGTCCAGCAGGACATAGCCGGAGGGCAGCGCGGTCGTGCGCAGCACCTCGCGCCGCTGCTCCGCGTCCAGGTACGGCAGCCGGGTCTCCAGCAGGACCTCGGCGCCCTTCGGCACGGTCAGGTCCGTGGACCTGCCGCGCCGGGTCAGCACGTACGTCAGCTTCGGCTCGACCACGCGCAGGTTGGCCCTGCGGTCGCCGTACGGGTCGTCGGCGTCCGAGTGCGCGTGGGCGAACAGCGTGTCGGCGGTGGTGCCCGTCTTCGCCTGGAAGTACTCGGCGGCCTGCTTGCGCGCGGCGGCCTTGAGCGCGGCGTTCTTCGGGTCGGCGAGCGCGGCGGCGGCCAGCGCGGTGGCCATGACCCGGCCGCCGAGGACGTCGACCGTGGAGTGCATACCGGACATGATCCGGGTGTGGCTCAGCTCGAAGGCGCGGGTCACGATCTCCTGGAAGCGCTCCGGGACCGCGTACGCGAACGCGAGTGCCGCCAGGTGGAAGGCGTTGGTGTGGCCGCTGGGGAAACCGCCGTCCTCGGCCGGGTTCTCGCCGCGCTGCCGCAGCAGCTGCTTCACGACGATGACGTCGGACTCGTAGACCGGGAACCCGAGTTCGTCCTTCTTACCGGTGTCGACGACCTCGCTGTCCTCGTTCATCCGCCAGGGGCGCGGGTACTGGAACGTGAACTTGGCGGGGTTGCCCGAGGCGAACGGGCCGCGCACGGTGTCGACGAGCCTGGCCACCTGGCCGAGGTCCGAGTCGTACGAGCCGGCGCCCAGCGCGGAGCCGGCGGGCGCGTCGGCGGGCACGGCGTCGTTGATCTTGGCGGCCGGGATGCCGTCGGGGGCGGCGGTGATCGAGGTGACCGCCTTGGCGCCCGAGCGGTACAGCTCGGCCAGCGGGCCGAGCGCGTTGATCATGGCGTAGCTCTGGTGCTGCCGGTCGTAGACGAACGCCTCGCGGGCCTGCGCCTCCGTACGGCGGCCGGTGAGGCGGGCGCAGTAGCGCATGTTGGCGCGCAGGATCTCCGGGAGCAGCGGGGTGCCGGTGTTCCAGGCGCCGCCGGTCTTCCAGATCTCGGCGAAGCCGCCGAGCGCGCGGACCACGGCGTTGGTCTCGGGGGTCTGGTTCGCCGTGATGTTGGTGGTGTAGTCGTCCACGAACGGGGTGAAGGCGGTCGCCGCCTTCTCCTCGGCCGCGGAGGCCTGCCACATGGTCGCGAGGGTCGGAGCGGCGATCAGGCCGGCCGAGACGCCGAGGGAGCTCTTGAGGAAGACACGGCGGTTGAGTCTGTGGTGCCCGGCAGATGACGGCATGGAGCGCCGCTCCTTTCGCGGTGTGATCAGCGGTTGCGGGGTGAGCGTGGGGTTGACGAATGACCGGTCGGTGTCCGGTCGGCGACCGGAGGGTGATCAGCGGGTGACCGGTCGGAGGAGAGTTCGTGAGAGTGCCAACGCCCCTTCGACCGGCGGCACTTGGAGCACATGCGGTCGCGCGGACGGTACAGCGTCGAGGAGTGCTTCGGCGAATGCCGAGTACAGGGCGGGTCGGGAGAGGATCGTGCCGCCGGCCACCACCACGTCGTCGACGGGAACTCCGCGGGCGGCGAGCCGTGCCACGAGCGCGCCGAGGGCGCGACCCCCCTCGGCGATCACCCGCTGGGCGAGAAGAGAGCCTTCCTCGGCCGCCTCGAACACCGCGGGCGCGTGCCGGCCCCAGTCGGCGGACACATCCGTGGCGGACTCCAACGCCCCGCCGAGAGCCGGGACTTCGCTCACCCGGAAGGCGGCGGTGAGCCGGTCGGCGAGCGCGTCGGGGGCCTCGCCCCGGTCGTGCGCCGCCCACACGGCACGGGCCGCCTCACGGACCAGACCGGCGGCACCGCCCTCGTCACCGAGGACCGCGCCCCAGCCGCCGACCTGCACCGGGGCACCGTCGGCGGACCGGCCGACGGCCACCGAACCGGTGCCCGCGACCAGGCCCACCCCGCGGTCGAAACCGGCGGCGGGCGCCAGCAGCTCGGCGTCCCCCACCACCAGGCACGGCACCTGAAGCCGTTCCTGGAGAGCGAGACGTATCCCCTCGCACTGCCGGGGCGTCTCGCAGGCATGGGCGCCGACAGCCACGGCGGACGGGCGGATGTGCGCGGGCAGCACCTCCCCGACCAGCGTGGCCAGCCATGCGGTCGCGGCCGCGGGGTCGTGCGGCCGCCAGCCGCGGCTCGTACGGATGTGATCGGCGACGGAGTCCGTCCCCGCGACAGCGCGGAGATGGGTCTTGGTGCCGCCCACGTCGATACCGACCGCGACGGGCCGTGAGTCCTGCACGTGAGGCTTCTTTCGTCGTTGCGTTGCGAGGGCGCAGCGACGGCTGGGCGAAACCGTGCCTGGACACACAGAGTCTGTGGGGGGTGCTAGGGAAGCCCCGGGACGGGCCTCTGCGGGAGCGGCAGGCGAGTACCGCTTGACTTCGTTAGGAAATTAACTAACGAATAAGGGTGCGTCAAGGGTTCGGACCCGGATACCGCACGACCGTGCGGCTGGATGATCACGGCACGACTGGGGAGAGCATGCAACTGAGCGAGAGCGCCCGCGCTGTCTTCGCCGTACTGGCCGCGTCGAGCACCGCCACTCGCCCCCAACTGGCCACCGGGGCACGCCTTTCCAAGCCGACGGTCTCCACCGCCGTGGCGGAGCTGGAGGCCGCCGGTCTCGCCGCCCGCTCCGGCACCCTCAACGGCGGAACCGGCAGGTCAGCGGCCGTATACGATCTGGGACCCGCCGCCGGCGCCGTCCTCGCCGTCGACCTCGGCCCCAGCGTCACCCGGGTCCGGGTCTGCGCCCTGGACGGCACCCTGCTCGCCGAGGGCACCGGACTGCGGGCGGACACCGTCGACGTGGTCGCGGACGCCCTCGCGGGGCTGTCGGCCGGCGCGCCGCTGCGCGCCATCGTCGTGGCCGTCGGCGACGTCACCACCCAGAGCCGGGAGGGCACGGCCGTGCGCCCCGCCACCGCCAAGGCGGGCCCCATCTTCGACGCCCTGACCGTGGCGCTCCCGCCCGGAGTGCCCGTCCACGTCGAGAACAACGTGAACTGCGCCGCCCTGGCCGAACTGCACGAGGGCGCCGCCCGGGGCCGGGACACCTTCGGCTATCTGCGGATCGGCGTCGGTATCGGCCTCGGTGTCGTCATCGGCGGCCAGGTGCTGCGCGGCGCGAACGGCGCCGCCGGTGAGGTGGCCCGGCTGCCCTACCCGTGGGACGCCGACCGGGAACCGCGCCACGAGGGCCTGGAGGCGCACATAGGAGCGGGCTCCCTGCTGCGCCGGGCCGAGGGTGCCTGGCGGGGCCTGGACGACCCGTGCCCCGACACCGTCGACGGGCTGTTCGCGCTGGCCGACGCCGGACACACCACGGCCGCCGCGGTCGTCGGCCGGCACGCCGCCGACGTGGGCAGACTCGCCGCCGCGGCCACCGCCGTCCTGGACCCGGGCCTGATCGTGCTGGGCGGCGCCGTCGGCTCCAAGCCCCGGCTGCTGCCCGGCGTACGCGCGGAACTGGCCCGGCTGAGCTGGCCCACCGAGGTCGTGAGCAGCGCGCTCGGCGACAGCGGCACCGTCGTGGGGGCCAGCCGTCTGGCCGTGGCCCGGGGAATCCAAACCGTGACCGGAGGGGCGGTGGTGAAGCATTGACGGACTCCACCGGCATCTGCCAATGTCCGGACAAGCGCTTTCTAAGTCGGCCGGGACGCCGGCTTGGGGCGAGCCTCCCGCCCGTACTCGACGTACGGCAACCGCACGAGGGCGTGCCCGTGCGGTGACGGCCAGAACGGCCGGGGATCCCGCCCCGCGTGGACGACGCGGCCGGGCGAGGCCGTGCCCCCCGGAAAGCAGCTTTCCTGCAAAATGCACCCGTGCCGCCTCGGTCGGCGCCGTGCTCCGTCCCCTACCGAAAAAAAGGGATCGAAGATGACCACTGTGGGTGTGCGGCGCTCCCGCCGACTCGGCCGCGGCGGTATGCGCCGCCTGGCTCCCCTCGCTGCCGGTGTCTCGGCGGCCGCCCTGCTGCTCTCCGCCTGCGGAGGCGGCTCCGACTCGGGCGGTACCTCCAAGTCGCTGACGTTCTGGATCTCCACGGTTCCGGGGCAGGACGCGGGCTGGAAGAAGATGGTGGCGCAGTACGAGAAGGAGACCGGCGTCAAGGTCAAGCTCGTCAACATCCCCTACGACGGCTACGCGACGAAGCTGCGCAACTCCGCGCAGGCGAACTCGCTGCCCGACGTGGCGGCCGTGCCGGCGCTGGACCCGATCTGGTCGAACAAGCTGATCGACCTCAGCGACATCGCCAACAACAAGACGAACAAGATCAACGCCAACTTCGTCGCCAAGGACTCGTCCGGGAAGGTGCTGTCCATCCCCTCGGACGTCACCGCGTCCGGCATGTTCATCAACAAGTCGCTCTTCGAGAAGGCCGGCGTCGACTACCCGACCTCGCCCGACAAGACCTGGACCTGGGACGAGTTCATCAAGGCGGCGAACGAGGTCCGGGAGAAGACCAAGGCGAAGTACTCCCTGACCTTCGACCAGTCCCCGTCCCGGCTGCGCGCCATGGTGTACGAGATGGGCGGGAAGTACGTCCACGCCGACGACTCCGGCAAGTTCTCGGTGGACGCGGCGACCAAGAAGGCCGTGAACACCTTCGTCGGATGGAACGACGACAAGACCATGCCGAAGTCGGTGTGGACCAGCGGCGCCGACCCGTCGGCCATGTTCCAGAGCGGTGACGTCGTCGCCTACTGGTCCGGCGTGTGGCAGGTCGCCGCCTACGCGGAGAGCATCACGAAGTTCGAGTGGGCGAGCGTCCCGACCCCCGCCCAGCCGGTGCAGGCCAGTGACGTCAACAGTGGCGGCATGACGGTCGGCTTCAACAACAACGCCGACGCGGCCGGCGCCGCGAAGAAGTTCCTGTCCTGGCTGTACGAGCCCGACCACTACCAGGCGCTGTGCGAGGCCTCCGGCTTCCTGCCGGTCGAGACCGGTCTGACCCCGAAGTACCCCTTCAAGTCCGAGGCGGCGCAGGCGGCGTTCAAGCTCTACAACGAGTCGATCCCGCTGTACGACCCCATCTCCGGCTACTTCAACAGCGCGCAGACGAACTGGGTGCTGAAGGGCAAGAGCCTCGCCGACGACCCGACCAAGGCGGAGCTCGGCAAGGCGATCAACGGCGAGCAGTCGGCCGACAAGGCCCTGCAGAACATCGTGGACGGCTACAACCAGCAGGTCGGCGGCTGATCACAGGCCGACAGTCCCGGGCGGCGGGGTCGAGACACCGCCGCCCGGGCCCGCGGACCCCACCCACGTGATGCCGGGCTCATGGCCTGAGCCCCCCGGATCCAATCCACCAGCACGGAGTCAGGAAGATGACAAAACGCGCCCCGGACGCTTCGGACGTGTCCGTGAGCCCGCCCAGGAGACGAAGCAAGTACACCCTCGCACCGCTCGTCCTCATCACGGGCAATGTCGTGCTCTTCGCGCTGTTCTTCGTCTGGCCGGCGGTGATCGGGCTCGTCTACTCCTTCACGAACTACACGGGTGTGGGGTCGTTCCAGTTCGTCGGACTGGACAACTACCAGAAGCTGCTCGGGGACTCGACCTTCTACTCCGCGACGACCCGCACGCTGCTGTACACCGTGCTCTTCGTCCCGCTGAACTTCGTGTTGTCGCTGCTCATCGCCAACGTGCTGGTGAGCAAGCACGCCAAGGGCGCGTCGGTCGCCCGCATCTTCTTCTTCATCCCGTGGCTGCTGTCGCCCATCATCGTGGGTGTCCTGTGGCGGTGGCTGTTCGGTGAGAACTTCGGACTGGTCAACTACTTCATAGAGAAGGTCGGCGGAAGCGCCGTTCCCTGGCAGTCGAACGCGGACCTGTCACTGCTCGTGGTCGTGGTGGCGGCGGCGTGGGCCTGGACGGGCTTCTCCATGCTGCTGTTCATCGCGGCGATCAAGAACGTACCGACGTCGTACTACGAGGCGGCCGCGCTCGACGGCGCCGGCCCGTGGCGCCAGTTCATCAGCATCACCCTGCCGAGCATCGCTCCCACGTCCTTCATCGTCATCCTGCTCAACACGATCCACGCGATGAAGGAGTACGCGGTGTTCGCCTCCCTCAACAACGGTGGACCCGGAACGTCGAACAACCTGCTTGTCCAGTACATCTACCAGACCGGGTTCAAGTCGGGCCAGATCGGCTACGCGAGCGCCGCGTCGTTCGTGCTCATGCTCATCCTGATGGCCGTCGCGATCATCCAGATGATGGTCAACCGGCGGGTGGAGAACCGATGACAACCACAGACATGCCGCGCAAGGTCGACGCCGACTCCGTACGGGCCGTCTCCAAGAAGAGGCCCCGTGGCTCGGCAACCGGAGGGCTTCGGCGCGCGATCGCCCCGACGACTCTGCTGTGGGTCCTGGCGGGCCTCTACGGGCTGCCGGTGCTGTGGTTCGTCCTCAGCTCCCTGAAGCCGGCGGGAGACCTGTTCTCCCTTCCGCTGACGCTGTTCCCGGACGACCCCACCGTGTCGGGTTACAAGGAAGCGTGGGCGAGCGCCAACTTCTCCGGGTACTTCATCAACACGATCATCGTGTGTGTGATCGCGACGATCCTCACGGTGGGGGTCAGCTGCTGCACCGGGTACGCGCTGGCCAAGTACGACAACAAATGGCTCAAGGCCTTCTTCGTCTGCATCCTGGCCACCACGATGCTGCCGGCCGAGGTCATGCTCGCCCCGCTGTTCCTGGTGGTCCGCGACCTCGGCCTCTACAACTCGCTCTCCGGCATCATCCTCCCGGCCCTGCTCACGGCGACCGGGTGCTTCATGTTCCGGCAGTTCTTCCTGACGGTCCCCGACGAACTCATCGAGGCCGCCCGCATCGACGGCGCGAAAGAGCTGTCGATCTTCATGCGGATCATGGTGCCGCTCTCCCGGCCCATCATGCTGACGCTCGCCATCCTGTCGTTCCAGTGGAGGTGGAACGACTACATCTGGCCGCTGCTGATGCTGAACGACCCCGAGAAGTTCACGGTGCAGATCGGCATCCAGAGCCTCGTCGGCGCGCAGAACATCAACTGGTCGGTGCTGCTCGGCGGATCGGTCATCTCCATGGTTCCGCTGATCGTCGTCTTCCTGGTGTTCCAGAAGTACGTCATGAACGCCGACATCAACGCCGGACTGAAGGACTGACCTTGCCCACCCCGCTCGACCACGAGTTCGTCCGGTCGGCGGCCCGCGCCGCCGACCGGACGGCCGTCCCCCTGGCGGCCCGCCCCGACGAGGAACCCGCCGGTGTGCCGCACCGTGGTCTGGCGCGGCGGGTGAAGACCCTGGTCGCGGCCTACCGTTCCCCGGACTCGGCACTGCACGGCAGCGAGCGGGCCGTCGCCGCCGCGCTGACCCACCTCCGCGCGCTGCGGGCCACGCAGACCACCACCGGCCTCTTCGCCGGCGGCGACAACGTGCAGTCGCCGCCGGACTCCGGCTTCACCGTCAACGACGTGTGCGACGCGCACCTCCTCGCCGCCGACGCGGGCCCGGAACTGCGCGACGTCACGGCCGCGCTCGCCGAGATCGCCGGCGCCGCCATCGACAGCCTCCTCACGGGCGGGGTGCACACCCCGAACCACCGCTGGGAACTGTGCGCGGCGCTGGCCCGGCTGCACCGGTCGTTCCCGGACGACCGGCTGCTCGACCGCGTCGATCAGTGGCTCGCCGAGGGCGTCGACATCGACGCGGAGGGCCTGTACTCGGAGCGGAGCGCCAACTACGCGGCCCATGTGTCCAACCCGTCGCTGCTGCTCCTGGCCGAGGTGCTCGGCCGTGCCGACCTGCTGTACGCCGTCGAACGCAATCTCGCCACCACCCTGGACCTGATCAGGCCGGACGGCACGGTGGAGACCGTCCACTCGCGACGGCAGGACCAGAACCACCCGTTCCCGCTGGCGCCCTACCTGCCGCACTACCGGCTCCTCGCGATCCGCACCGGCCGGGGCGACTTCGCCCGCGTGGCGCGGCTGGCGGCCGCCGGCGGCATCGACGACCCCGACCTGCTCGCCGAGACCCTCCTCACCCCGGACCTGTGCCGCGCCCTGCCGGCCCCGACCGCGGAGAACCTTCCGCGCGACCGGTACCTCACCACCGCGCGCCTCGCCGCCCGCGCCTCGGCCACCGCGCACACGGTGGTGTACGGCGGCTCCGACGTGCCCGAGCACCGGCGCATCCGCTCGGGCCTCGCCTGCAACCCCACCTTCCTGCGCCTGTTCGCCGGCGACGCCGTCCTCGACGCGGTCCGGCTCTCGCGGGGCTTCTTCGACCTGGGCCCGTTCCGCGCCGCCGACATGGAACAGCTCGCCGACAACCGGTACCGGCTCACCCAGACCCTCACGGCCGCCTACTACCAGCCGCTCCCGAAGGACCTCAGGCGGGACGACGGCGTCTACCGGCTGGTGGACGACGGACGCTACTCGGCCTCGATGGCCTTCCCGGACCGGCCTCGGGACGAGGTCACCCACACGACCCGCGTCGAGGTCGACCTGCGGGAGGACGGGGCCGAGCTGCGGATCGACATCAGCGGACCACCGGTGCCCTGGGCCCTCGAACTGACCTTCCGGCCCGGCGGCGAGCCGCAGGGCGCCGTACCGCTCGGCGACGGACGCTGGTGCCTGACGACCGGGCCGATGACCTACCGGGTCGGCGACGACGAGATCCGGGTCGAGGCCGACGTCGAGACGGGCGAACCGCTCGCCGGGCCGGACCGGAGCGAGGTCCTGGGGTACGACCCGGGGCAGGACTACACCGTGGTGGGCGGCACCGACGCGACGACCGGGAACCGCGTCTACCTCGGTGGACAGGGCCCGCACACACTGACCCTCGCCCTGCGCGCCCGCCGCCCCGCCCCCGTCGTGTGATCTCCGACGAACCCCGCCACGGCCACCCCAGGCATGAAGGACTGATCCCGTGCACCTCCCACGCCAGCTCGGTTCGCTGCACGACCTGCCGGACACTCCGGAGGCGTACGACGCCGTGCTCGCCGACGTCACCGAGCAGGCCCTCGCTCGCCTCACGCCCGAGGGCAGCCTCGAACACCCCGACTGCGTCGACGACATCGGCGACACCTCCCTCGGCATCACCTCGCTGCTGGCGCTCGCCTGGCAGCGTGGGAAGGACCCGCGCCTGCCGGAGGCGGTCGCCCGCAGCACTGACTTCCACCTGAGGGAGCGCGTCTACACGGACGACAACCCCGGCTACCCCAACCTGAGGCTGCGCGACTCCGGCTTCCCGTACGCCCGTTACACACTGGCGCCCGGCGCCCACCCCATCGGCGACTGGCCGAGCACGGTGTGGGCGCTGCTCCAGGCGGTCGACCTCCTCGACCTCGCAGACGGCCTCCTCACCGACGAACAGACCGACGCCCTGCGGGAGATGAGCCGCGGCTACTGGCGCTGGCTGACCGAGGCGACCTTCTTCAACCCGCAGGAGGCGGGCAACCAGGCGATCGGCTGTGTGGTCGGCGGCCTGATGCTGGCCCGCCACCTCCCGCCGGAGGAGGGGGAGAAGGTCCGCTCCCGCGCGATCGCCCTCTACGTCGAGGAGATCCGCGCCCACCGGGTACGCGACCGGGGCGCCCTGCTCCCGCCGGAGCACGGCGGCGCTTGGGACAACAACTACGGCCCGATCTCCCTGTCCTTCCTCGCCCAGGCCCACCGGATCAGCGGCGAGGAGATCTTCGCCGAGGACGGGGAGGCGGTCGCCCGCTACCTCGACGCCCGCCTCACCAGCGGCGGCTTCGACTGCGGCGGCCCCCGCTACAGCGAGCAGCACTCCGGCTTCGAGTCGGTGCTCGGCCTGCGCTACTTCGGTCACCGGATCGGCGCCGACCTGGGCCGCTACCGGGGCGACACCCGATGGGGCCGGTACGCGGTCAAACCGGACGGCGGGGTCGACGGCCACTTCGCGTGGATGCTGGTCTGGCAGATCCAGGACACCACCCCCTGGCACCGCACCCCGTCCACGGAACCGGTCCGCCACCAACTCCGCTCCGGCGGCGTCTCGGTCGCCTTCGACTCCAAGATGACCCCGTCCCTCGTCGAGGCCGACGGCACGTACTTCCTTCCGGCCGCCGTCAACCGCCAGCACGGCTTCGGGCCGGTCGTCGACGGCTTCCTGCTCTGCCGCCCCATGGGCGAGACCCGCGTCCGGGACGTCCGGGCCGACGGCCTCACGGCCAAGCTGGTCACCAAGCCGGTCGTCACCCGCGACCACGTCCTGCGGCATGTGCAGTCCCTGTACGTCACCGACGGCACCCGCCTGTGGACCACGGTCGCCGTCGAACGCCTCCCGGGCGAGCCGTACCTGCTGGCCGGTCTGCCGTACGTGGCGGACGACGGGGACCGGCTGCGCCGGATCGCGGACGCCGAGGTGGCCTCCGCGGGCGACCTGTGGCTGACCCACCCGGCCGGCGAGGGCCCGGAGTTCTTCGACGCCCGCGCCGACACCACCCAGGAGCTCGCCGCCTTCGCCCTGGCCGCCGACCCCCGCGGCTACGGCAACCCCGACGAGGGCTGGTCCCACCTGATCGCCTCCACCGCCATCGAGGCCACACCCGCCCCGGGAGCCCCGGACGACCTCCATGTCTTCGCCGTCCGTCACGGCACCTCCGGCGAGGTCTTCGACCCCACGTTCACCCGCGTCTCGGAGGGCCTACGCGTCCGCACGGAGTCGTTCACGGCGGTGCTCGGCGCTCCCGCGGGCGACGAACACGGCGAACCGATCCTGACGCTGAGGGGATGACGGAAGCGGCGTGGCTGCGTGCAGCCGCGCAGCTGTCGTGCCGTCCACCCAGCTGCGGGCAGTCGTACCGCTGGGGCGATGGGGGAAGGTGGGCGCGGCGGCACCCGGCGAGCGCCGGTGAGCTAAACCCGCCTCGGCCGGCCTCAGCCGCCGGGTGCCTGGGAACCGCCGGCCCAGCCCTGAAGCCGAGGCATCGCCACAGGTGGCACCACCAGATCCGCGAACCCCCGAGTCGCCGCCACCAGCTCCGCGTTGCGCTGATCCGTCCCCCGCACCCAGGCGACCGCCTCGTCATGCCCCTTGCCGAACTCCTCGTGGCGGGCGACCAGGCGACGTACACGCTCCGTCTCGCCGAGGTCGCAGAACCAGACCTCGTCGAGACGGGACCGGACACGCCGCCAGGGCCCCTCGTCCACCAGCAGATAGTTCCCCTCGGTGACGACCAGCCGGGCGGAGGGCGGCACCGGGATCGCCCCCGCGACGGGCTGCTCCAGCACACGTTCGAACCCCGGCGCGTACACGACGCCCTCCTCGTCACCGCGCAGCCGCTCCAACAGGGCCGCGTACCCCGCCGCGTCGAAGGTGTCCGGCGCCCCCTTGCGGTCGCGGCGCCCGAGCCGGTCGAGTTCGGCGTCGGCGAGGTGGAAGCCGTCCATGGGGACATGGGCGACCCAGGGCTCGCCGTCGCCGTTGAGTTCCCGGGTCAGCCGTTCGGCCAGGGTGGTCTTCCCCGCACCGGGGCCACCGGCGATGCCGAGGAGGGCCCGGCGGCCGGGGCGGGCCAGGGAGGCGGCCCGCCGCAGCAGGTCGTCGAAGGTCAGGGACATGCGGACGACGGTAGACCACCCGATCCGGCGTACTCGGGCCCGGACCGGGCAGACGAGCCCTGCTGTCGATCGGAGCGAGCGAAGCGGAAGGTGCGGGATGGCGGAGGGACCCTGGTCGGAGCCGGACGGCGACGGCGAGGCGGTGCGGGAGGAACTGGCACGGCTGCGCGCGGAGATCCACCAGTTGCGCACCCGGATGAAGGGCCGCCCGCTGGTCGCCCAGGCCCAGGGCATGCTGCGGGAGCGCTACGCGCTGCCGGACGCCGAGACCGCGTTCGCGCTGCTCCAGCGGGCCTCGCAGCAGTACAACGTCAAGCTGCGCACCCTGGCCGAGGCGGCGGTGAGCGTACCCCGCCCGGACGGCCGGAGCACCCTGTGGTTCCCCGGCCGGGCCCGGCAGGCGGAACCGCCCCTCAGCTTCGAGGAGGCACGCCGGCGCCACGTCGGACGCGGTAACCGGAGCGCGGTCCTGACCGCCGTCCTCAGCCAGACCCTCGCCGTCGTCGGCACCGGCATGGGCAACGTCCAGACAGCCGACCGGACCGAGGGCGGACTGCGCATCGAACGCCACACGGGACACCCGGCGGAGTTCGTGGACTTCTTCGCGTACGTCGGCGAGGAGGGCACCTCCTGCGCCAAGGCCGCCCGGGAGGTCGCCCAGGTCACCGTCCAGGACGTGGCGACGGACCCGGTGTTCGCCGAGGACGCCCGCTCGACGATCCTCCGCGCGGGCAGCCGCGCCTGCCACAGCGTGCCGCTCACCACCGCCTCCGGACGGTGCGTGGGCATGGTCTCCGCCCATTTCGAACGTCCGCTGCGGGGCCTGACACGCGCCCAGCTCAAGGCGCTGACCGTCGCCGCCGCGGAGACCGGCGAGTGGCTGGCCTGGTACGACCGGACGGTCGTCCTCGACGCCCTGGAACACCTCCACACCCTGGGCCGCGCCCACGGCGGCGACAGCATCAGCCGCCGATGAGCCGCTGACCGGATTCTCACCCGCCCGGCCCACTGACTCCCGCCGCGCGGGGAACCCCGCCCCCATGACCGACACGACCGACACGGCCAACGGGCCCGAGGTGACCGAACTGGGCCTGCCCGACCGCATCCGCGCCTGCCTCTTCGACCTCGACGGGGTCATCACGAAGACGGCCGTCGTGCACGCCGCCGCGTGGCGGCGGGCGTTCGACGAGTTCCTGCGCCGCCGCGACGGCGACGCCTTCCGGCCCTTCGACCCGGCCGCCGACTACGACGAGTACGTCGACGGCCGCCCCCGCGCCGACGGCGTCCGCACCTTCCTCGCCTCCCGGAACATCCACCTCCCCGAGGGCACCCCCGACGACCCGCCCGACGCCCCCACCGTGCACGGCCTCGGCAACCGCAAGAACGACATCCTGCTGGACCTGATCCGCACCGACGGCGTCGAGGCCTACGACGGCACCCTGCGCTATCTCGAACAGGTCCGCGCCCACGGCCTGCGCACCGCCGTCGTCTCCTCCAGCGCCAACTGCCGCGACGTCCTGCGCTCCATCGACGCCGAGCACCTCTTCGAGGTACGGATCGACGGCGTGGTCGCCGCCGAACGCCGGCTGCCGGGCAAACCCCGCCCCGACACCTTCCTCGCCGCCGCCCACGACCTCGGCGTCGAACCCGCCGAGGCCGCCGTCTTCGAGGACGCCCTCGCCGGCATGGACGCCGGCCGCGCGGGCCGCTTCGGACACGTCGTCGGCCTCGACCGCGTCGGCCGGGCGGACGCCCTGCGCGCCCACGGCGCCGACATCGTCGTACCGGACCTGACCGACCTGGGGGACTGGGCGTGATCACCCACCGTTCGTACGGAGTCGACCCCTGGGCCCTGCGCGAACAGGGCCTCCAGCTCGACGTCCTGCCACAGAGCGAATCGGTGTTCGCCCTGGCCAACGGGCACATCGGCTGGCGCGGCAACCTCGACGAAGGCGAGCCGCACGGCCTGCCCGGCAGCTACCTGGGCGGCGTCCACGAACTCCACCCGCTGCCGTACGCGGAGGCCGGCTACGGCTACCCCGAGTCCGGGCAGACGGTCATCGACGTCACCAACGGCAAGATCCTCCGTCTGCTCGTCGACGACGAGCCCTTCGACCTGCGCTACGGCCGCCTCCACTCCCACGAACGCGTCCTCGACCTGCGCGCGGGCGTGCTGCGCCGCAGCTGCGAGTGGACCTCCCCGACCGGGACGACCGTCCGGGTGCGCTCCACCCGTCTGGTGTCGTTCACCCAGCGGGCGATCGCCGCCGTCGCCTACGAGGTCGAGGCCGTCGACGGCGAGGCCCGGATCGTCGTGCAGTCGGAGCTGGTGGCCAACGAGCAACTGCCCGAACGGAACGGCGACCCACGGGCCGCCATCGCCCTGAAGGCACCACTGGAACCGGAGGAACACTTCGCGGACGGGACACGGCTCCGGCTCGTCCACCGCACCCGGCGCAGCGGACTGCGCGTCGGCGCCGCCGCCGACCATGTCCTCACCGGGCCCGGCGAGATCACCACCGGCGCGGAGAGCAGGGACGACGTCGCCCGCCTCACCGCCACCACCGTCCTGAAGCCCGGCGAGCGGCTGCGGGTGGAGAAGACCGTCGCCTACGGCTGGTCCGGCACCCGCTCGCTGCCCGCCGTCGCCGACCAGGTCGACGCCGCGCTCTCCGCCGCCCTGTACGGCGGCCGACAGGGGCTCGTCGACGAACAGCGCGCCTACCTCGACGACTTCTGGGCCCGCGCCGACGTCGAGGTCGACGGCGACGAGGAGATCCAGCAGGCCGTACGGTTCGCCCTGTTCCACGTCCTCCAGGCGGGCGCCCGCGCCGAACAGCGCGCCATCCCCGCCAAGGGCCTCACCGGCTCCGGCTACGACGGCCACGCCTTCTGGGACACCGAGGCCTTCGTCCTGCCGCTGCTCACCCACACCGCGCCCGGCGCGGTCACCGAAGCGCTCCGCTGGCGCCAGAACACCCTGCCCGCCGCCCGCGCCCGCGCGGCCCAACTCGGCCTGAAGGGCGCCGCGTTCCCCTGGCGCACCATCGACGGCTCGGAGCGCTCCGCGTACTGGCCCGCCGGCACGGCCGCCTTCCACGTCAACGCCGCCGTCGCCGACGCCGTGGTCCGTCACACCACCGCCACCGGCGACACCGCCTTCGAACGCGACACCGGCGTCGAACTCCTGGTGGAGACCGCCCGGCTCTGGCGCTCCCTCGGCCACCACGACCACCACGGCGCCTTCCACATCGACGGGGTGACCGGCCCCGACGAGTACAGCGCCGTCGTCGACGACAACACGTACACCAACCTCATGGCCCGCGGAAACCTCCTGGCCGCCGCCGACGCCGTCGAACGCCACCCCGACCGCGCCGAGCACCTCGGTGTCGACGCGGAGGAGAGCGCCGCCTGGCGGGACGCCGCCCAGGCCATGCACATCCCCTACGACCACGAACGGGGCGTCCACGAACAGCACGCCGGGTTCACCCGCCACCAGCGCTGGGACTTCGAGAACACCGGGCCCGACCGGTACCCGCTGATGCTGCACTTCCCCTACTTCGACCTCTACCGCAAACAGGTCGTCAAACAGGCGGACCTGGTCCTCGCGATGTACAAGTGCGGCGACCACTTCGACGCCGACCAGGTGGCCCGCAACTTCGCCTACTACGAGCCGCTCACCGTCCGCGACTCCTCACTCTCCGCCTGCTGCCAGGCCGTCATCGCCGCCCAGGTCGGCCATCTCGACCTCGCCCACGACTATCTGACCGAGTCGGCGCTGATGGACCTCGCGGACCTGGAGCACAACACCCGCGACGGCCTCCACATCGCCTCCCTCGCCGGCACCTGGACCGCGCTGGTCGCGGGCTTCGGCGGGATGCGCCACCACGGCACGACCGTCGGCTTCGCACCCCGCCTGCCCGAGCGCCTGAGCAGGCTCGCCTTCCGCGTCGGGCTCCTCGGCACCTGTCTGCGGGTGGAGATCAAACCCCGGTACGCCACCTACGAACTGCTCTCCGGCGACTCCCTGACGATCCGCCACCACGGCGCGCCGGTCACCCTCGACGGCGACAAACCCCGCCGCCTGGACATCCCGGCACCGAAACCGCCCGGCCCGGCGCCGGAACAGCCCCCGCACCGGCGCCCCGGCCGTCACCGCAGGCGGAGGGGCTGAGACGCCGGGCGGGTCGAGGTCGTACGCCGCGCTTCCGTCAGCCGCAGAACGTGTTCTCCAGCGTGCGGTTGACGGTCGCGTACACCGTGCCGTTGTTGGAGGTGTTGGCGAACGACGTCACACTGCGCTTGCCGGTCTTCGAGGTGAACGCCCAGGTGTAGTAGCCCTGCACGGTCCCCGTGTGCCCGTACACCGTGGCACCGCACGACAGATCACGCCGGCGCAGCCCCAGCCCGTACGCCTGGGTGCTGTTCACCGGCGTCCACTTCAGCATCTCCTTCAACTGGGCGGCCGAGGTGAGCTTCCCTTGCACCAGCGCGGACATGAACTTGTTCAGGTCCTTGGCGCCGGACACCAGGCCCCCCGCGCTCTGCGCCCACGAGGTCGTCTGCAGCGTCGAGTCGAGCTTCTTCCCGGTCGAGTCGACGGTCATGTAGCCGCGGGAGAACTTGCCGGGGATCGTGTTCTTCGGGTGGACGTAGAACGTGTCGGCCAGCTTCAGCGGCTTGATGATCCGGTTCTGGTACTCCGTCGCCACCGGCTTCTTGGTGAGCTTCTCGATCAGCATGCCCGCGACCACGAAGTTGGCGTTCGAGTACGCGTAGGACGCCCCCGGCTTGTTGGTGAGGGGCTTGGCGAGCGACAGGTCCATCAGCTGGCGGTACGTGTAGACCTTGTTGCGGACCTTCTCGAAGCCCGACACGCTGGGGGAGAAGAGGGTGTTGGCGTAGTCGTACAGCCCGCTGCGGTGGCTGAGCACATGACGCACGGTGATCTTCTTGTCGGGCAGCAGCCCCGGCAGATACGTGTCGACCGACGTGTCGAGCTTGAGCTTGCCCTCGTCGACCAGCTGCAGCAGGACCACCGCCGTGAACGTCTTGGTGACACTGCCGACGCGGATGCGGTCCCCGGTGCCGAGGGCCCGCTTGGTGGACCGGTCGGCGACGCCCTCCGCCAGATGGTGCACCTTGCCGTTGTCGTCGATCCTCGCGAACGCGCCCGGCGCCCCCTGGGTCAGCGCCGTGCGCAGCACTTTTCGCAGACCCGTCGTGTCGGGCCCCGCCGCCGGGGCCGCCGGAGCCGCCTGGGCGGGGACCGTCAGGAGCGACAGCACGACCGCGCCCAGCGTCGCCACACCCGTGCCCACCGTTCTCGAAACCATCTGAACCATCCGATTCGTCTCCCGTTGCCTGCCGTCATCGACAGGTGCATTGGAGTCGAGTGGTCACGGAGAGTCAAGTAGCCAGGTGTGGGGGCGAGTTGAGCGACTCGAAAGAGGGACAGTCGTGGTGGGTCGGTTTCAGCCGCCGAAGAGCTGGGTCCAGTACGTGCCGGCCGCGCCGCCGCCGACGAAGCCGATACCTATATGGGTGAAGCCGGGTTTGAGGATGTTCGCCCGGTGCCCGGGGCTGTTCATCCAGCCCCGCACCACCTCGGCGGCGGAACGCTGCCCGCACGCGATGTTCTCCCCGATGGACCGCCGGGTGGAGCCGGCCGCCGCCGCGCGGTGCCAGGGTTCGCCGCCGTCGGGGGAGGTGTGCGCGTAGAAGGCCCGCGCCACCATGTCGGCGCTGTGCGCCTGGGCGGCGACGGTGAGATGGGGGTCGGGGGAGAGCGGCGGGAGACCGGCCCCGGCTCGTTCGGTGTTGGTGAGGGCGATGACTTCGGTGGCGGTCGCGTGGAGGCCGGCCGGGGAGAAGGGGCGCGCCCAGAGTGCTGCCCAGAAGACGGTGCCCGAGCGGGGGTCGGTGGTGTGGCCGAGACCCGTCTCGCTCCACGTGGGCTCGCGGAGGGTGCGTCCGGCCTGCTCGTCGGAGCGGCAGTAGTCCACGAACTCGGCGGGGGTGCGGGGGCCGGAGACCAGGTGTTCGCCGATGGTGAGGTAGGCGTAGCCGCCGGTGGTGACGCGTTGGTAGACGGAGACGCCGTCCTTGCCCTCGGCGGCGAGTCGGCCCTGGGCGGCCATCGCGGTGGCGTGGGACTGGGCTGCCGCCGTGAGTCGGGGGTTCAGTGATACGGGTGGGGAGCCTGCGGTGGCTCGGGCGGCGTTGACCAGGCCGAGGAAGCCGTTCGGGGTGGGGGCGGCTGGGGTTGTGTGGGGGGTGCGGGTCGGTGGGGGCTGGTCGCGCAGTTCCCCGCGCCCCTGATTGGGCGCTGATGGGGGCCGGGGTCCTGGCGCGGGCGCCTGCGTGGGCGGGCTCGTCGGCGTGTCCTCCAGTACGTCCACTCCGAAGTCCCTCGCCACCCCCGCCAGGCCGTCCGCGTAGCCCTGGCCCAGTGCCCGTAGCTTCCAGGCGGTGCCCTTGCGGTACAGCTCCGCCAATAGCAGTACGGTCTCGCGTGTGGGCCTCGGTGGGGTGAAGCGGGCGATCGGGCGGCCGTCGGAGCCGGTGACGAGCAGGGTCGGGCCGGGCAGGTGGCCCAACGGTGTGTCGGGGGCGGCCGGGCTGATCGCGAGGGTGAGGCGGGTGGCGCCCGGGCGGAGGGCGGTCGGGGTCACTGTCAGTGTCCCGCCGGTGAGGCGGGCGCCGGGGGCCGTCGGCTGGTTGTAGAAGACGAAGTCCGCGTCGCCGCGGACCTTGCCGGTGTCGTCGGTGACGAGGGCGGAGACGTCGAAGGGGCCCGGCACCCTGATCGTCAGGGTGCCGCCCGGCAGGGGGAGGTTGCCCCCAGGTACCAACTCGTTCATCGGTGCCGTCCGTCGCAGTGACCGTCAGCCCGACAACGTCTCACCCCCGCAGGGCGGTTCCCGAGCCCTCCTGTCGCTCGGCGGCGGCCAGGGCGTCCTGACGCCCGGAGCGCATCGTCTTGAGAGCGAGCAGGAGGACGCCGATGTCGTCCAGGTAGACCGGGTCCGGTACCAGGTCGGTCGGGAGGACGAGATAGAGGACGGCGCCCCAGAAGACCCACTTGGGGCCGGTGGGGAGGCCGGCCCGGTTCAGTTCGCGCCGGGTGCGGACGAGTCGGAGGAGCAGCCAGACGGCCACTCCCAGGACGGCGGCCGCGATCAGCGCGATCGCGAGGATCACACCCCATGTCCAGTCCATCGGTCCCGCCCCTCAGTAGGGCCGGGCGGTGTGCCCGGCCGGTGTCCTGCCCATCGTCTTCCCTCCGCGGGCGCCGTGTACCGCGCCGCGCGGGGGCGCGGCCGGGTCAGTGGGAGGCGCGGGCGAGGTTGTGGTCCACGAGGGCCTGGCTGACGGCCCGGATGGAGCGGGCCATGTGGTTCAGCTGCATGACCTCGGCGGCGTACATCTTGATGGTGTGCTCGATGACCGACTCGGACATACCGAGGCTGGGCAGCTCGGAGCGGGCGGTCTGCAGGGCGGTGCGGGCGACCCGGATCTCGTGCTGGACCTGGATCTGGGCGTGCCGGGCGAGCAGCACGGGGTGGCGCATCATCGCCGGGTAGCTGCCGTAACGGGCCGGCACCAGTTCGCGCAGCCACTTGGCCGCGGACCTCTCCCAGTCGTAACTGCCGGGTGTCTTGACCTGACACGGCCAGTCCGTGCGGATGGGCGAGGAGGTGAGGGCCATGTTCAACGCTCCGGTCTTGCATCGACGCCATTGGGTGCAGCGGGTGGAGAGTCTGGGCGGCCCCGGCATAGGGGATGACCGGGGCCGCCTCACCCGGGGCGCCGTGGCGGGTAGGAGCGGACGGACCCGGGTGGACGTCGTGACCCGGAGTCCCCCGGGTCACGATCCGCGAGCAGTATTTATATATACCGATGAGTTTGCAAGAACATGTAAAAATTCATGCCGGGAAAGATGGGAAGAATCCGCCGCTGTCCTGCCATGTGGGGAGAACGGGAACGGTCACATGGGATCAGTCCCTGAGGAAGAACTGATGCTGCTCGGAGACCTGCTCGTACGCCTCCAGCCGGGCCTGTGTGCGCTCGGGGTCGGCGTCGGTCATGGCCTGGAGCAGGGCGGAGGACATCATCACGGGGGCGGCGTAGGAGTCGAAGACCAGGCGTGAGCCGGTGCCGGTGGCGAAGACGGCGTCGGCCTCGGCCGCGAGGGGGCCGAGCGCCAGGTCGGTGACCAGGGCCACCTTCAGCCCGGCCCCGTGGGCGACCCGCAGCGCGGTCAGCGTCTCCTGGGCGTGCCGGGGCATGGAGAACGCCAGCACCCAGGTGCCGCCCGCCTCCCGGGACTGCAGCAGGGCGTCGTACGCGACCGTGCCGCCCTTCGTCACCAGCCGGACGTCGGGGTGGATACGGCGGGCGGCGTAGGCGAAGTACTCGGCGAGCGCGCCGGAGATCCTGAGGCCGAGGACGGTCAGCGGGGCCGAGCGGGACAGGGCGCGGCCGACCTCGATGACCTGGTCGGGGTCGGCGAAGTCGCGCCGCAGGTTCTCCAGGTTCTCGATCTCGGCGTCCACGGCGGCCTGGAGCTCGTTGCTGCGGTCCGCCGCCGTGATGCCCGGGGCGCTGCCGAGGGTGGCGAGCGCGATGGCCTGGAGCCGCTCGCGCAGCGCCGGGTAGCCGCTGAAGCCGACGGCCGCGGCGAACCGGGTCACCGAGGGCTGGCTCACGCCGACCCGCTCCGCGAGGTCCGTGATCGACAGGAACGCGGCCTCGGTGATGTGCTCGATCAGGTACTGGGCGATCCGCCGCTGCCCGGGGGAGAGCCGGGGGCCGTCGAACAGTTCCCTGAGCCGGGACGTGGGCGACTGCTCGGTCTCCGGGGCGGTCCGCCCGGACGTGATCGCTGATGCCTGCGCACGTGCCTGCTGCGGCGATGGCACCCGCGTGCCTCCTTCGTCTCCCACGAGCACTCAACATAGCCCACGGCCCGTGTGCCACCGGGCGGATCGGGCCAGGCTCCGGGGAGGCCTGGTGGGGCCCGGTGGGTCCCTTCGCCGGCGGGGTGCCGTCTCGCGCGACCTGCGAGAACCCCGTTTCGGGCACACCATGGGGGTACTCGGGGTGCCCGCACGCTGATCGTCCACCCGAGGGAGAAGGCTCGTGACCCTGCCCAGTCTGCCCGTGTCCCAGGTCGAGGTCGTGGTCTGCGACTGCTCGGCCCAGGACGCCGAACGTGTCTTCGCCTGTCTGCGCGCCCACTTCGAGTCGGACCGGCGCCCCGACGACCCGCCGCACGAGACCGGCACCGACCGGCCGACGATGTGGACCGGCATGTACGACACGGCCGTCGTCCCCACCGGGGCCGGGGAAACCCCCGAGCCCCTGTCCGCGCCCGTCACCGTCGACGTCCAGGGCAGCCCGCCCGCAGTACGGCTGCTCCGGGAGGCCCTGGAGGAGACGTACGCCGTCAGCCAGGTCGGCGTGGACGCCGGTGACCAGGAGGTTCAGCTCCAGCTGCGGGTCGAGGGGCGGGAGGGACGCGCCTGATGACGACTCTCGGGGTGGGGAGCGGACATGCCGCGCGGAGTTCGGTGACGGAGGGCGCGGCCCGGGCCGGGCTGACCGCGCGCGGTGTCATCTATCTGCTGGTCGGGGCGCTGGCCCTGCAGATCGCCTTCGGCGGCAGCTCGGAGCAGGCGGACCGGCAGGGCGCGCTGGAGGAGATCGCCGAGAAGCCGCTGGGCTCCGTGATGCTGTGGGCCCTCGGCGTCGGCCTCGTGGGCATGGCGCTGTGGCGGCTGTCGGAGGCCGTGTTCGGCGCGGCGGGCCCGGACGGCGGCAAGGCGACCAAGCGCCTCGCGTCCGCCGCGCGCTTCGTGTTCTACGGCTTCGTCGCCTACTCCGTGCTGGCCTTCGCGGCGGGGGAGTCGAGCGGGGGCGGCGGCTCCAGCGACGAGCAGTCCCGGGACGTGACGGCCCGGGCCCTCGAACTCCCCGGCGGCCAGTGGCTCGTGGGCGCGGCGGGCGTCGGTGTGATCGCGGCGGGCGTGTGGATCGGCGTACGGGCCCTGATGCGCTCGTACCACAAGCACCTCCGACTCGGCGAGATGTCCCGGCGGACCCGTCGCGCCGTCGATGTGACCGGGGTGGCGGGCGGGTTCGCGCGTGGCCTGGTGTTCGCGACCGCCGGCGTCTTCGCCGTCCGCGCCGCCATCGCGTACGAACCGGACCGGGCCAAGGGCCTCGACGACACCCTCCGCTCCTTCGCCGAGTCCCCCGTCGGCCCGGCGCTCCTCGCGTGCGTCGCGGTCGGGCTCGTGCTGTTCGGGCTGTTCTCCTTCGCCATGGCCCGCTGGCGCAAGGTGTGACGCCGGGCCGGCCGGAGGACGAGGCGTGCCGCCTCCGGCCGGGCACTGGATTCGCTCACGGGAACAGTCGGTCGAGGAAGGCGTTGCCGTACACCCGATGTGGATCGAGCCGGTCGAGGATCTCCGCCGCGCCGTCCCAGTCGGGTCCCGCGCCGTCGTCGAAGGACTCGGGTACGACGGTGCCGATGACCTCCTCGTCGCTCCAGGCGGCCTCGTCCGTGTAGGCCCAGCCCTTGGACCACTCGACCCGGGTGAGGGCGTGCCCGCCGTCGTACGTCGTGAGCAGGAACCGCTCCAGCTCCCGGAAGAACGCCTCGGCGTCCGGTGTCCCCGGCAGTGTCAGTACGTCCAGCCACACGGCCGTGTCCCAGTCGGGCCGGTCGGCGCGGGGCCGCAGCGCCGACAGCAGCGGGGCCCGCGCCTCGGCCACACCGACGTCCGCCGGGTCGTCGAGGCCCGTCACCCGGATCTCCACCGAGCCGTTGACGGGGAAGCGCCCCTCGGCCGCGTACGCGGTGAGCCGCGCGCGGTAGAACGCGGCGAACTCGGAGACCACGCGCTGTACTTGGTCCCGCGAGGTGAGCACCGCGTACCCGTTCGCCGTGACCCGCAGCGTCGTCGGCTTCAGATACAGCAGCGTGTTCTTCGACGGCCCCCAGATGTCCGCCGACAGGGTGGTCGTCAGCCCCAGCGACGCCGTGGTCAGCTGCGCGTTCCCCAGCACCGGCGCCAGATACCAGGCGGCGTCGGACACCATCCGCCCGGCGAGGTCGGCGACGACGGTCGGCACATTGTCGGAGAAGGGGTAGTTGTACGGCGAGGTCACGCGCCGGGAGGTCAGCGGGCGGGTCGGCCGGACGCTCCACACCTTGAACCAGGGGAACTCGGTGAACGCGAACCAGATCGCCTCCAGCCGCCCCGCCTCGTCCAGGAAGCTCGCGAAGGTACGCCCGTCACCACCCGGCGCGGCGAACAGCTCCCCGGCGGAGATGTCGGTCCGGCTCAGACAGCGCAGATTGCTGTTCGCCCCCACCCGCAGCACGACCTCGGTGACCAGCGCGCGTCCGACGTGGGTGAGCAGCGCGGCACCGTCCGCGTCGTCCCGGGTGAAGGTCCGCAGCACATACGCGTCGCTGCCTTCGTCCCACACCACCGCCGTCAGCGACAGCACGAGATTGCTGAGCGAGCCGTACGTGTGACCGGGCAGCCGTGTCTCCCCGTCCGCCGGTACGGCCGTGCCGTGCGCGTCGACGGCGAGGGCGCCGCCGATCGAGAGGTCACCGGGCGCCGGGCAGGCCGTCACCCCGAGGCCGTGGCCCTCCAGGAAGGTCAGCAGCCCCTCCAGCGTGGCGCCGGAGCCCACCCGGACGGCGGCGGGGCCGGTGGACTCCAGCGTCATGGCGGTGAGGTGCGCGGTCGTGTCGACGAGCAGCAGCGGGGCGCCGGAGTCGGTGCCGGCGGTGACGGTGAGCGGGGACCAGCCGTGGGAGAGGCCGCGCGGCCGGACCGTCCAGCCCTGCCGCCGGGCCCAGTTGACCACCGCCACCACCTGGTCCGCGTCGGCGGGCGCGCACGCCCACAGCCCGGACGCGGTGATCTCCCCGCCCCAGTTGCGGTACGCCGACCTGTACAGCTCGACATCCGCCGGGAAGCCGGGCAGTTCGGCCGCGGCGGCGGCCGGGTCCTGGCGGACGAACTGCGGGGTGAGGGCGAGCGCGGCGGCGCCGATGAGGAAGCCCCGGCGGGACGTTTCTGAGGAGTCGGTCACGGCGGTCACGCTAGGCCGGAATTGGCACAAGTGACCGATGCGCCAACTGGATTCACTCGTGTGAGTGAAGGGGTGGGGGTGCGTGGTTGGTCGTCGGCGACGCGGCGCCATCCAGGGAAGGGGACATCGACCCGACCGGGAGGACCCGTGACCCAGGCGCACGGCAACCAGGACCGAGGCCGCGACGAGACGGAGGACGAACGCGCCGACCGCCGCTGGAACGAACTCATCCAGGAGGTGCGGGTCGCGCAGACCGGGGTGCAGATCCTCTTCGGATTCCTGCTGACCGTCGTGTTCACCCCGCGCTACGAAGAGTTGGCGCAGGCCGACAAGACCATCTACATCGTGACCGTCATGCTCGGCGCCGCCGCCACCGGCGCCCTCATCGGGCCCGTCTCCTTCCACCGCATCGTCGCCGGCCGCCGCATCAAACCGGCCGCCGTGCGCTGGGCGGGCCGGCTGACCGTCGCGGGCCTGATCCTGCTCCTCGCCACGATGACGGCGGCACTGCTGCTCATCCTGCGCGTGGCCACCCACGACGAGTACGTGCCGTGGCTGGTGGGCTGTGTGCTCCTGTGGTACCTGCTGTGCTGGTTCGCGCTGCCCGCGTGGATCCGCGGCCGCCGCGCCGGGGAGTGACCCCGGGCGCCGTCACACCCCGCGGCGACCCCGGGCGCCCGTCACGCCGGCGCGTGATCCCGGCCGCCGTCCCACCGGCGGGTGACAGCCCCCGATGGCGTGAATGGCGGTGTTGCCGGTGGGCCGTGTGGTGCGCGAGCGTGCGGTGTCATGGACCGTGATCAGAGTCGCCGCATCCCGCCCCTGAGCCGCCGTCAACTCCTCGCCGCCACCGGTGCCACCGGGGCCGCCGCGGTCCTCGGCACCGTCGCCGTCGGCGCCGCCGCACCCGCCATGGCCGGGCCCCGCGCCCCCGGCACCGGCCTCTCCCTCACCTTCACCCGGGCCACCAACGGCTCGGCGACCCTCGCGCCCGCCGGCGACAGGCTCATCGCCGAGATCCAGAGCGGCCTGTGGTCCCTGCCGCGCACCGGCGGCACGGCCGTCCCCCTCACCCCGGCCGGCCTCGAACCCAACCGGCCCACGTACTCCCCGGACGGCACCCTCGTCGCGTTCTGCGCCTACCAGGGCGGCGGCTTCCACCTCTGGACCGTGCGCCCCGACGGCTCCGACCTGAAGCAGCGCACCGACGGCCCCTGGGACGACCGGGCCCCGGCCTGGTCGCCCGACGGCACCCGGCTCGCCTTCGGCTCCGAACGCGGCGGCGACCCCGGCGGTGCCTCCCACGCAAGCCCCTACCGCATCCACGTCCTGGACCTCGGCACCGGCGACATCACCCCCGTCACCGGCCTCCCGGACCAGGACGGCCCCCTCCAGGACGGCGGCTGGGAGGACTTCGACCCGACCTGGTCCCCGGACAGCACCCGGCTGCTGTTCGTCCGCGCCAAGGTCGTGACCACGGGCACCACCCCGACCGTCGAGTCCCGCACCGTCGCCGCCGTGGCCGCCGACGGCACGGGACCGGTGACCGTCGAGCACACCGAGACCGAGGCCGCCCAGGTCATGACCCCGGCCCTCGCCCCCGACGGCCGCCTCGCGTATCTGCGCACCACCGCGTCCCCGAACGGCTCCTGCACCCTCGTCGTCGCCGGACGGCCCGTCCCGGTCGACGGCGACCTCGCCCCCGTACCGCCCCGCTGGACGGCGGCGGGCGAACTGCTGGTCACCCTGGACGGCCGGTTCACCCTCGTACGCCCCGAGGAACCCGCCCGGCCGGAGGCGATCCCCTTCGAGGCCGCGCTCCCGGTGGACCGGCCGCGCTACCGGATCAAGGAGTACGACCTCGGGGAGGCGCGCGTACGGCCCGTGCGGGGCATCCATCTGCCCGCGCTCTCGCCGGACGGCCGGAGCATCGCCTTCGCCGCCCTCAACTCGCTGTGGCTGGCCGGTACTTCGGGCGGACGCAGGCCGAAGAGGCTGCGGAAGTCGCCGCCCACCCGGACCCTGCTCGCACCCAGCTGGGCACATGACGGGAGGTCGCTCGTCTACGCCGACGACCGCGACGGACTCCTCGGTGTGTACCGGCACGATCTGGCCACCGGCGAGGAGACCGCCCTCGCCACCGGCGGCCGGGTCATGCCCGCGCTCTCGCCCGACGGGAAGCGGCTCGCCTGCCTCGACATGGCCGGACGGCTCGTCGTACGGGACCTGGCGAGCGGCGAGGAGCGTGTCCTCGTGGCACCGCTCGGCGGGGGCGGGCTCCCCGGCAGGCCGAGCTGGTCGCCCGACGGCAGATACCTCGCACTGTGCGATCGCAACCGGCTCGGCGCCCGTTTCCGCGAGGGCTACAACCTGATCCGGATCGTCGACACCACGACCGGCGCCGACCGGCTGCACGCGGTCGCGCCCCACACCTCGATCGCCGATCGGTACGACTCCGGCCCCGTCTGGTCGCCCGACGGCCGCTGGATGGCCGTGATCGTCGAGTCCGCCCTCTGCCTGCTGCCCGTCACCCCCGACGGCACCCCACGCGGAGAGCTCCGCACCCTCACCACCGAACCCGCCGACCACCCCACCTGGTCCGGCGACTCCAAGACGCTCCTCCACCAGTCCGGCACCAGGCTCCGTCTCGTAGATGTTTCCGGCGGTTCCGGCGACCACGCCCGCACCGTCCGGGTGCCGCTCGACCGCACCCGGCCCGCGCCCGCCGACACCGTCGTCCACGCCGGACGCCTGTGGGACGGCACCGGCGAGACCGTCCGCGACGACGTCGACATCGTCGTACGCGGCGGACGCATCACCGCCGTAGAACCCCACCGGGGCAACCGCCGGGCCGCCCTGCGCCGGATCGACGCCTCCGCGCGGACCGTCATCCCCGGCCTGTGGGACACCCACACCCACCCCTGGCACAGCACCTACGGCAGCCGCCAGGCCACCGGCCAGCTCACCTACGGCGTCACCACCGCCGTCTCCCTCGGCGGCTTCGCCTACGAACAGGTCCGCATCCGCGAGGAGGTCAACGCCGGCCGGCTCGCCGGACCCCGGCTGCTCACCACCGGCGAACTCCTCGACGGCGCCCGGGTCGCGTACAGCATGGGACGCGCCCACCGTACGAAGGCGGGACTGCGCCGCACCCTGGAACGCGGCGCGGCGCTCGACTGGGACTTCGTCAAGACCTATGTGCGGGCGCCCGGTTGGGTCATGAGCGAGGCCGCCCACTTCGCCCACGAACGCCTCGGCGTGCGCACGGGAGGCCATCTGCTCTCCCCGGGCGTCCAGCTCGGCCAGGACCTGACGACCCATCTGCAGGCCACCCAGCGCGCGGAGTTCGGCCACGCCATCACCGCGAGCGGCCGGGCGTACGAGGACGTGGTCGAGATCTACGCCAAGGAGGGCGTGGACTTCTCCCTCATCGCCACCCCCTTCACGGCCGCACCCCTCATGGGCGCCGATCCCTCCCTGGCCGACGACCCCCGGGTCACGGTCGTGATGCCGCCCTGGGACGCCGCCCTCGTCCGGCAGGGCGCCGGGATTCCGCCGACCCCCGCCCAACTCGCCGCGCTGCGCACCGAGACCGACGTCTACCGGCGGATCCTGGCCGCCGGCGGCATCATCGCCCTCGGCACCGACCAGCCGCTCGGCCCCGTCGGACTCTTCCTCCACCTCGCCCTGCGCGCCCTGCACGACGGCGGACTCACCCCGGCCGAGACCCTGCGCACCGCGACCGCGCTCCCGGCCCGGCTCTTCGGCCTCGACGACGACCTCGGCACCGTCGAGACGGGCAAGCTCGCCGACCTGACCGTCGTCGACGGCGACCCCTTCACGGACTTCGCCGACCTCATCCGTACGGTGTCGGTCCTCAAGGGCGGAAACCCTTACACCACCGAGGAGTTGGTGGCCGCGTACCGGCCCACCGCCCGGCGTGCGAAGGCCGCCGGGAGCGAGGAGGAGTGGCTGGAGGTCGCCCGGCTGATGCGACAGGACGGGTGCTGCCACTACGCGCACTGAGGGAAGGGAAGGCGGGCCCGGGAAGGGTTCTTCCGGGCCCGCTAGTGGTCGGTGTCCTTGCCGATGAACAGCTCCGCGAAGGTCGACGCGGCGGTCGGGGAGCCGAGGAGACGACGGAGCCGGGCGGTGGCGGCGCCCGCCCGGAACGCGTCGCCGGACGACGGCCCGTGCAGCAGCTCGGCCAGCCACTGCGAGAACTCCTGGTAGTGCCAGACCCGGCGCAGACAGGCCTCCGAGTAGCCGCGCAGCCCGCTGTCGTCGCCCTTTCCCAGACAGGCGATCAGCGCGTCCGCGAGGAGCAGGGCGTCGTGCAGCGCGAGGTTCATGCCTTTCGCGGCGATGGGCGCGACGAGGTGGGCGGCGTCGCCCGCGAGGTGGAGGCGGCCGTACGTCATCGGCTCGGTGACGTAGTTGTGCATGTCGAGCACCCGCTTCTCGACCAACGGGCCCTCCGTGAGCGGCCGGGCGCCGGGCACGGCCAGCCGGGCGTGCAGCTCGGACCAGACCCGCTCGTCCGGCCAGTTCGCCGGGTCGTCGCCGGCCGGGACCTCCAGGTAGTAGCGGGTGACCTCGGGGCTGCGCGCCATGTGCCCGGCGAAGCCCCGGGGATGCACACCGAGGACGACGCAGTCGGACGACGGCGGCGCCTCGGCGAGCAGCGCCAGCCACCCCACCCCATGGTCGTGCCGGGCGACCGTCGTGTGCTCCGGCGGCAGCGCGGTCCGCGTGACACCGCGCGCGCCGTCGCACCCGGCGACGAACTCGCAGCGCAGCAGCCGTCGTTCGCCGGTCGCCGGATCCACGTACGACACGGACGGCCGCTCGCCGTCGATGTCGTGCAGCTCGACCTCCCGCACGCCGAAACGGATGTCGCCGCCCCGGACGTCCGCGTACTCCCTGACCAGATCCGTCACGAGCAGCGGCTGCGGATAGACGTAGTGGTGGTGCCCGGTCAGCTCCGTGTACGGGAACCGCCGGCGCTCACCGGCGAAACGGAACTCGAACTCCGTGTGCGTCGGCGCCCGTTCCACGAGCCGGCCGGCCAGCCCGCGCCGCTCCAGCGCCCGCACCGCCCACTCCTCCAGGAACCCGGCCCTGGGCCGCCGCTCGATGAACTCCCGGCTCTCCGTCTCCAGCACCACACAGTCCACGGAGGCGGCCCGCAGGAGGTTGCCGACGGTCAGTCCGGCGGGTCCGGCGCCGACGATGACGACGGGGGTGTGCTCGGCCGGGGAGGGACCCGAGAGGGGAGTGGGGGCGGTCACCCGAGCATTATGCCGGGTGACCTGTGAGCCGCTTCAAGTGACGTGCAGGGCACGGGTGTTGGGGTGACCGTCCGGGTCACCTCAGCCCGAACCGCCGCGCCCACTCCTCGACGTCGGCCGTCGTCGCGTTGCCGCCGCAGACCACGAGGCCCAGGCGGGCGCCGTCGCCGACGCGGTCCAGGACCTGCCGGGCCGCCGGCAGCAGGCAGCCCGCGGCGGGTTCCGTCCACACCTTGGCGTGCTCGGCGAAGTCCAGGACGCCCTGGACCGCCTCGGCGTCGGAGACCACGAGGACGTCCTCGACCAGGGCGGCCACATGGTCGTAGGTGAGCTGCGAGGCGGAGGGGGCGCTGAGCGTGGTGACGATGGACGAGAGGGGGACCGTCACGGGGCCGGCCGCCGCCAACGCCTCGGTCATGGCCGTGGCGCCGACGGTCTCCACGCCCCAGACCCGGACCTCCGGGCGCAGGGCCCTGAACGCCGTCGCGACACCGGCGATGAGGCCGCCACCGCCGATGCTGACGAGCACGTCGGTGAGGGCGCCGGGGCCGTCCGGCTCCTCGACGTCCCGAAGCTGCTCCATGTCCTCGATGAACTCCAGGCCGACCGTGCCCTGACCGGCGATCACCAACGGGTCGTCGAAGGGGTGGACGAGAGTGAGCCCCTCCGACCGCAGCCGCTCGGTCAGCGCGAACGCCTCCGCCATGCCGTCGGTGAGCCTGAGCGACGCGCCGGCGGCCTCGACGAGGTCCTGGGCGCGTCGGGGAGCGGTCCTCGACATCACCACGGTCGCCTTGATGTGCAGCGCGGCGGCCATGTGCGCCAGCGCGATCCCGTGGTTGCCGCCGCTGACCGCGACGACACCGGCCGCCCGCTCGGCGGCCGTCAGCGTCAGGAGCTTCGCCGTGGCGCCGCGGGCCTTGAAGGAGCCGGTGCGCTGGAGCAGTTCCAGTTTCGTGGTGACCTGGGTGCCGAGGAGGGCCTCCAGCCCTGGGCTCGGGACGGTCGGCGTCCGCACGACATGCCCCGCGATCCTCGCGGCAGCGTCCTGGATCTCGGAGATCCCGATCAACACATCCACCTCGTCAAGTTCTTCGCGTTCGGCTGCGGGCCCGGTGGGGGCTGGTCGCGCAGTTCCCCGCGCCCCTGAAAGCTTCAGGTTCCGCGGGCCTGAAAGGCGACGGGGCCTGCGGGCCTGAAAAAGCACGGGGCGCAGCCCCTGCTTTTTCAGGGGCGCGAGGAACTGCGCGAGAAGCCCCACGCACCCGCACCCGACGATCCGGCCTCACCTCACCGCAGCCCCTGGGCCCAGTCCCGCGGGACGCGCCCCGCAGGGCCCGGTGTCGGCTGGTCGGCGGGATGGCTGAGGGGCGGGGCGAGGTCGGGACCGGACTCGTACATCTCGGACGTGTCGTAGTTCCAGAACCAGGACTCACCCGGTTCGTAGCTCCGCACGAGCGGATGCCCCGTGGCCCCCGCGTGCGCGGTCGCGTGCTGGGAGGGGGAGGAGTCACAGCACCCGACGTGCCCGCACTGGGCGCAGCGCCGCAGATGGAACCACCACCCCCCGGCCTCGTCGCACTCCACGCATCCGTCACCGCTCGGCGGGACGGCGGGATCGATTCCGGCGGGCAGGGTCATGAGGCCTCCTCGGGGGCGTGGTCGGGTTCGTCGGCGAGTGTCAGGTCCAGGTCGGCCGCCGGCGCGGTGAGCGGCAGGAAGACCTGGAAGCGGGTGTCGCCGGGCCGGGAGTGGACCTCGATGTGCCCGTGGTGCTTGTTGACGACGATGCGCCAGGAGATGTCGAGGCCGAGCCCGGTGCCCTGCCCGACCGGCTTGGTGGTGAAGAACGGGTCGAAGATCCGGCCCCGGATGTCCGCCGGGATTCCGGGCCCCGTGTCGCGGAACTCCACGAGCACCTGATCCCGGTGGTCCAGTGCCGTCCGTACCGTCAGCGTGCCCGCCCCGCCCGCGTTGCCGATCGCCGCGACCGCGTTGTCGATCAGGTTCGTCCACACCTGGTTCAGCTCACCCGGATAGGCGGGGATGCGTGGCAGTGTGCGGTCGTAGTCCTTCACCACCTCGATCCGGTCGCCGATCTTCCCGGAGAGCATCAGCAGGGTGCTGTCGAGGAGTTCGTGGACGTCGGCGTTCTGGTAGGGCGCGCGGTCCAGCTGCGAGTACTGCTTCGCCGCGTCGACGAGCTGGGTGATACGCGTGGTGGAGTCCTCGATCTCGTTCATCAACAGCTCGGTCTCGACGGTGTAGTTGAGCCAGCGCACCGCCCCTTCGAGGGTGTGCTCGTCCACCGCCGCCGCGACCTGGTCGAGCCAGGCGGTGTCGAGCCCGGCCTGCACGAAGTTCGGCGCGAGCTCCCAGCCGCCCGCGATGCCGTGGTCGTCGAGCCAGTCCGTCAGCTCGTCCTCCCGGTCGGAGGCCTCCAGCGGACTGAGCGGACTCGCCTTGGCGACCTGCTCCGCCGTCCGCTCCTGAAGATCGACCAGCGACTCCAGCGTGGCCCGCTTGTACGGCCCGGCGGCGATCACCCCGAGCTTGTGCCGCATCCCGGCGACGCGCTCCCGCAGTGCCGAGGTGGCCCGGACCGCCGCCGCGGCGGGGTTGTTCAGCTCGTGGGTGAGTCCGGCCGACAACGAGCCCAGCGCCAGCAGACGTTCACGCTGGTTGATGGTCCGCTGGGTGTTCTGGCTGCCGAAGAACAGGCCCTCCAGCAGATGGACGGCCATGGGGAACCACTCGCGCATGATCCGGGCGAAGGAGTCCGCGGGGAGGACGAAGAATCGGGACGGGACCGTGACCCGCATGGACCCCTTGTAGCGGGCCTGGTCCGCCTGGTCCCCCAGATACGCCTGGAAGGCGCCCGCGTACACCCCGACCTGGGAGCTGCGGCTGACCTCCACGTCGTCGTCGCCGACCTGCCTGGACAGCACCACCGTGCCCTCCAGGAGCACGAAGAAGCAGGTGGCCGGCTCGCCCTCCCGGTAGACAGGACCGGGCTCGAACCGCTCCACCCGGCCCTCCCGGCACAGCCGGTCCAACTGCTCGTCGGCCAGCTTCTCGAACAGGAACAGACGGCCCAGCTCCGCCCGGTCGCACGGCGAAGGCTGCCCGCTCATGACCGGGCCCCGGTGGTTGTCATGACTGCTCCAGATACCTGTGCACCAGCATCACGGCCATCGCTCCCTCTCCCACCGCGGACGCGACCCGCTTCGCGGACTCCGACCGCGCGTCCCCGGCGACGAACACACCGGGCACATTGGTCTCCAGGTGGTACGGCGGCCGGTCCAGCTCCCAGCCCGCCGGGGGACCCCCGTCCGGGGTCATGTCGGGCCCGGCCACGATGAACCCGCGCTCGTCGCGGAGCACGGTGCCCTCCAGCCAGTCGGTGTGCGGCTCGGCGCCGATGAACACGAACAGCCACTGCGCGTCGACGAGTTCCTCACGCCCGCTCGCCACGTCCTTCAGCGTCAGCTGCTCCAACTGGTTCGTGCCGTGCGCGGCCTCCACGACCGTGCCGGTGCGCACGAAGATGTTGGGGGCCTCGGCGAGCTGCTGGATCAGATAGTGCGACATGGACGCGGTCAGCGAGTCGCCGCGTACCAGGAGGGTGACCGACTTGGCGCCCCGGGACAGGTACATCGCCGCCTGCCCGGCCGAGTTGGCGCCGCCCACGATGTACACGTCGTGCCCCTGGCAGCCGGCGGCCTCGGTCAGCGCGGAGCCGTAGAACACCCCGCAGCCGGTGAGGTCCGCGCAGCCCGGCGCGGCGAGCTGCCGGTACGACACGCCGGTCGCCAGGATCACGCTGTGCGCGGCGACCGCCGACCCGTCGGAGAACCGGACGGTCCGCGCCGCCCCGTTCACCTCCAGGCCGCTCACCTCGCGGGCGGTGAGGATCTCCGCCCCGAACTTGGTGGCCTGCCGTCGGGCCCGGCCGGTGAGCTGGCCGCCGGACACGCCGTCGGGGAACCCGAGGTAGTTCTCGATGCGTGAACTCTGGCCCGCCTGCCCGCCCGTGGCCGACCGCTCGACGAGGAGCGTCCGCAGCCCCTCCGAGGCCCCGTACACGGCCGACCCGAGCCCGGCCGGTCCGCCGCCGATGACGACCAGGTCGTAGAAGTCCTGGGCCGGCGTCGTCGCCAGCCCCACCTTCTCCGCCAGCTCCGGGTCCTCGGGCTCGATCAGCGGCGTACCGTCCGGCGTGACGACCAGCGGCAGCCGCTCCCCGTCCGTACCGGCCGCCGCGAGCAGCCGCCGGCCCTCCGGCTCGTCCGACGAGTACCAGCGGTACGGCACCTGGTTGCGGGCCAGGAACTCCCGTACGCCCGACGACCGCGCCGACCACCGGTGCCCGACCACCTTCGTGGTGCCCACACATCTGCGGTCGGCCGCCCGCCAGGCCTGCAGCAGGTCGTCCAGGACCGGGTAGAGCTTCTCCTCCGGCGGGTCCCACGGCTTCAGGAGGTAGTGGTCGAGGTCGATGACGTTGATCGCGTCGATCGCCGCGCCGGTGTCCGCGTACGCGGTGAGCAGGACCCGACGCGCTCCCGGGAAGACGTCCAGCGCCTGTTCCAGGAACTCGATGCCGTTCATCTCCGGCATCCGGTAGTCGGCCAGGATCACCGCCACCTGGTCCCCGCGCAGCTTCAGCTCCCGCAGGGCCTCCAGCGCCGCCTGCCCGGACTCCGCCCGCACGATCCGGTACGACTCGCCGTACCTGCGCCGCAGGTCCCGCGCGACCGCACGGGACACCCCCGGATCGTCATCCACGGTGAGGATCACGTTCCGCGCCGGACCGACCGCCTGAGTCATACGCCTCCACCCCGAGCCAATGCGCCCATCGTATGTTCGACCGTCCGGGTTCGCTCGGTTTCCGGAGGGCCGCGGGCCGGGGGCTCCGGGCGAGGCCTCAGCTCTTGCGCGGGGCCAGGACGCAGAACTCGTTGCCCTCCGGGTCCTGGAGCACCACCCACGGCTCGTCACCGGTCTGCCCGACGTCCGCGTGCCGGGCGCCGAGGGCGAGGAGGCGGGTGACCTCGGCCTCCTGGTCGACGGGGCGGAAGTCGAGGTGCAGGCGGTTCTTGACGGTCTTGGCGTCCGGACCGCGTGCGAACAGGAGGCCGGGAAGGCGGTCCGGGGCCGGACGGATCTCGTACTCCTCGGGGGATTCGTCGACCACCACCCAGCCGAGCGCCTCGGCCCACCAGCGACCCAGGGCCACCGGATCGGCGGAGTCCACCAGCAACTGCTCCCACTCCAAGGTCATATGGCGAGCGTAGTGAAGACTGGGCCCGTCAGCCATGTGACTACAGAGAGGTGGCCGATGACGACGGGCCCGATCACCGCCGCAGTGGACGGTACGTCCGAGAGCCTGGCCGCACTGGCGTGGGCCGGCCGGGAGGCCGTACGCCGGGGCCTGGCGCTGCGGGTGGTGCACGCGTGGCGGGGGGAGCCGCACGAGGCGGTCGGCGTGGACCGGGACGGGCAGGAGCGGTGGGCGCGGGAGGCGCTCGCCGAGGCGGCGCGGGGGGTCTCCGAGCGGCACCCGGAGCTGACCGTGACGACGGACCTGGTCGAGGGCCCGCCGGTCGCCACCCTGGTCGGTGCCGCCGAGCACGCCGAGACCCTGGTGCTCGGCTCGCGCGGGCACGGCGCGGTGGTCGGCTTCCTGCTGGGCTCCGTCGGACAGCAGGTGATCGTCGAGTCACCGCGTCCCGTCGTGCTCGTCCGCGCCGAGGACAGCCCCGCCGGGGAGGCCGCCGGACGTGAGGTCGTCGTCGGCCAGCAGGGCACCCCGGAGGACAGCGCGGACGTCCTGCGGTTCGCCTTCGAGACGGCGGCGGCCCGTGGGGCGTCCCTGCGGGCGGTCCGGGCGTGGGCGCTGCCGCCGCTGTACGCGTACAGCCCGGGCTCGCTCAAGCTCCTCGACGAGGCCGGGGGCCTGGAGCCGTACGAGACGAAGGCCCTCGCCGCCGCGCTGCGGCCGTGGCGGGAGCGGTTTCCCGAGGTGCCGGTGACCCAGCACGTCGAGATGGGCAGCGCCGGGCAGGTCCTGCTGTCCGTGGCGCAGCGGGCCCAGCTGATGGTGGTCGGGCGCCGCGCCCACCGTACGGCCGTCGGCGCCCGCATCGGCTCGGTGGCCCACGGCGTCCTGCACCACGCGCACTGCCCGGTGGCCGTGGTCCCGCACAAGTGACCCGGGCCGGCGGTGGTCCCGGTCCGGGGGTTCACGTGGTTCACATGGGGGTGACGTCGTCCACCGACGGCGGCAGCAGGGCCAGTGTCCCCGGCAGGACGTTGTCGATGTAGTCCTTCACCGCCATGTCGAGGCCGATGTCGTGCTGCGCCCGCTCGGACAGGTACCAGCGGTGTTCGAGGAGCTGGTGGTAGATCTCCGCCGGGTCCACCGCACCCCGCAGTTCGAGCGGGACGGCCCGTACGGTCGGGCGGAACACCTCCCGCACCCAGCGGTGGGCCAGCACCTCGGGGCGGGCGCCGAGGGGGTCGCCCGGGGCGTAGTCGTCCTGGGTGGCCATCCAGCTCTCCAGGTCGTTCAGGAGCCGCCGGGCCTGATTCTCCTCGGTGTCCAGACCGGTCAGCCGCAGCAGCTGGCGCTGGTGGTGGCCCGCGTCGACGACCTTGGGCACGAAGGTCACCGTGTCGCCGTTGTTCGAGTGCTCGATCTGCATCTCGGCGACGTCGAAGCCGAGTTCGTTGAGCCGGCGGATCCGGCGCTCGATGTAGTGGTACTTCCCGGCCGGGTACACCGATCTGCGCGTCAGCTCCTCCCACAGCTTGTGGTAGCGGGAGCAGATCTCGTTGCCGAACTCGATCGCGTCCACCGACGGGTGCAGCGCACCGGACGCCTCCAGGTCGAGCAGTTCGCCGCTGATGTTGACCCGGGCGAGATCGAGGTCGTACTCGCGCTGTCCACTGCTCAGCTGCGGATGCAGATCACCCGTCTCGGCGTCCACCAGATACGCGGCGTACGCGCCCGCGTCCCGCCGGAACAGCGTGTTGGACAGCGAGCAGTCGCCCCACGCGAACCCGGCGAGGTGCAGCCGCACCAGCAGGACGGCGAGGGCGTCCATCAGCCGGTGCATGGTGGCCGGGCGCATGGTCGTCTCGAACATCGAGCGGTACGGCATCGAGCCGCCCAGATGCCGGGTGATCAGCACCGGCTCCAGCGGTTCGCCCGCCTCGTCCGTGCGGCCGGTGACCACACCGAGGGCGTCCACGGCGGGGATGCCGAGCCGGTCCAGGTCCCGCAGCAGCTCGTACTCGCGCAGGGCGGGCCGCTCGGCGAGCTCCTTGACGGCGACGACCTCGTCGCCGGCGCGGGCGTAGCGCACGACGTGGCGGGAGATGCCCCGGGGGAGCGGAACGAGGTAGTGCTCGGGCCACTCCTCCAGCGGCAGGTGCCACGGCAGTTCGAGCAGGAGCGCGGGGTGTTCCGGGTTGGTGGCGCTGATCTGCAGTGCCATGGGTCCTGGTCCTCTGCCTTCGTCTCACGGTGGTGCGGAGTGCCGGCGGCAAGCGGTTGTCCGCTTCCGCCTGGAGCATCTCCGCATCCGGAGGACCGTTTCGTCAACAACCGCCCGCCCTGTGGTCGGCGGGAAAAGGGGGACCGGGGGCCGGGGGAATCGGGGCCGGAGGGAAGCGGGAGGGGGCGGAGGAAAGCGGGTGCCGGCGAGATCCGGAGCCGGCGGGATCCGGAGCCGTCGGCTCCTTCCTGTCGGCGCTGTTCGGTGCCGTTCGATTCGCCCGTCAGTGGCGGGCGCGGCGGAACACGTCGTCGGAGTCCGTGTCGTCCCAGCTCGCGATCTCCTCCGACGCGGTGCGGCGGGCGGCCCGTGCCGAGGTCGCGTACATGGCCTCGATCTCGGCCTCGTACCGCTGCACGATGGTGTCCCGGCGCAGCTTCATCGACGGGGTGAGCATGCCGTTGGCGAGGTCGAAGGGCTCGGGCAGGATGCGGTAGACACGGATCGACTCCGCGCGCGAGACCGTGCTGTTGGCCGCGGCGATGGCCCGCAGCACCTCCTGCCGCAACGCGTTCTCCTCCCGCGCCTCCCGCCCCAGCAGCTCACCCGGCGCGGACAGCGACCCCCGCCAGTGCGCCAGGAACTCCGGATCCAGGGTGAGTAGGGCGCCCACGCAGGGCCGGTTGTCGCCCACGACCACCGCCTGATGGATCAGCGGATGCGTCCGCAGCTGCTCCTCCAGCGGCGCCGGGGCCACGCCCTTGCCCCCGCTGGTGATGATGATCTCCTTCTTGCGGCCGGTGATCGACAGATACCCCTCGTTGTCCAGCCGCCCGATGTCCCCCGTGGCCAGCCAGCCGTCCTGGAGCGCGGCCCGGGTGCCGGCCTCGTCGTTGACGTACCCCTGGAACACCGAAGGCCCGTTGACCAGGATCTCCCCGTCCCGCGCCACCCGGATCTCCGTGCCCGGCAGCGGACGGCCGACGGTGCCGAACTTCTCCCGGCCCACCGGCTGGGCGGTGATGCCCCCGGCGGTCTCGGTGAGGCCGTACCCGTCGTGGACGAGGATGCCGATACCGGCGTAGAAGAGCGTCAGGTCGCGGTTGAGGGGGGAGCCGCCGGAACAGCCTCCGCGCACCCGGCCGCCGAGGGCCGCGCGCAGCTTGCGGTACACCGTCTTCTCGTAGAAGGCGTGTTGGAGCTTCAGATCCATGGCGGGGCCGGGGCCCGTGTCCAGCCGCTGTCGTTCGGCGGCGAGGGCGTAGTCCCGGGCGGTGCGGGCCGCGCGCTCGAACAGCGGGCCCCGGCCCGCCTGTTGGGCCTTGCGCAGGAAGTTCTTGTAGATCTTCTCGAAGAGATAGGGGACACCGAAGAGGAACGTCGGCCGGAACGAGCGCATCGCGGCGGACAGCGCCTCCTCCGTCGACTCCGGCTCGTGCGCCAGGAGCAGCCCGCCGCGCAGACACATCCCCTGGATCATCAGGCCGTAGACGTGCGAGAACGGCAGGAAGGCGAGGATCGCCGGCTGTTCGCCGGGTGCCGCCGCCGTCCGCCGCCACCCGGCGAGCAGCGCGTCGCAGGGGCTGGCGAGGCTGCGGTGGGAGAGCGCGCAGCCCCGGGGCCGGCCGGTCGTGCCGGACGTGTACGCGATCACCGCGGTGGAGTCGGGCATGACGATGCGGCGCAGCGAGTCCACCGTCGCGTCCGGGACGTCCCGGCCCGCCTCGACGAGCTGCGGCAGGGACTCGGTGTCCAACTGCCAGACGTACCGCAGCAGCGGGAGCTTGGCGCACACCGAGCCGACCGTCATCACACCGAGTTCGTCCTCGACGACCACGCCCACGCAGACGGCGTCCCGCAGGATCCACTCGATCTGGTCGCGCGACGACGTCGGACAGATCGGCACGATCTCGGCGCCCACGGCCCACAGCGCGACGGCGAGCACCGTCCACTCGTACCGGGTCCGCGCCATCACGGCCACGCGGTTGCCCGGCCGGATGCCGGACGCGATCAACCCCTTGGCCAGTTCGGTCACTTCGTCCCGCGTCTCGGCCGCGCTCACCTGGGTCCAGGTGTCCGGGGAGGCGGTGTCGCGGCGCGCCATCTGCGGCAGGGCGGGATCTCTGTGGGCCGTCTCGAACAGCGGATCGGCCAGCCCTCCGGTCATGACCGGGCCCGTCGGTGGAGCAATACCGAAGTTGCCCATGCGACGCTCAGAACCTTCCCTGCACGACCTCGCCGGCGGGTGCGCCGACCGGCGGTGATCGAACGTAGCGCACGGCGCCGGAGCCTGCCCGGGGAATCGGCAAGTCGGTCACCGTATATCCGCACTGTGGGCCGTGAACGTGATGTACGGCACGTGCCGGACCTCCTTCGGGAGGCCCTCCCGGGAATCGTCGCTGCACACGGCTTGATCACGTCTGACCGGCGGTAATGCCCCGAACCCGGACGTCCGACGGGTGTGGCACTGTGGTGCGCGCGAACGCGGGAGGTGTCCCGCCGATGTGGAGAGGTGGACGGTGCGCGAGCCCAATGTGATCGGGGACTGGCAGGAGTACGACGGCGATCTGGCCGGCCTGCGTGTGCGCGTCCACGGAGTGGAGTGCGCGGAACCCCCGCGGGGACGCGACGACGCCGCCGAGGGCCTGACGTACGTCCGGTTCCGGGTGACCGTGGAGAACCGCGGCACCGACCACATCGGCCTCCACCTGGAGGATGGCCAGCTCGACATCCGCACCGGCCCCGACGGCGAGAGTGCCTTCCTGGACTGGCGCAACTCCCGCTTCATCGAGGGCTTCGACCTCTACCCCCTGCGCCGCGCCACCTCCGTCCTCTACGCCGCCGCCCCCGAGGCCCACCTCACCCAGTTCGACATCCAGGTGCAGCTGCGGGCCGACGAGGAGTGGACCGAGCGGTATCTGTGGTCCGGCGGCATCGGCATCGCCGAGGACCTCCTCGACCCCACGTCCGGCCCGGGCCGCGAGGGCATCGCGGGCCAGATCAGCGCGTTCCTGCACGAGGAGGCGGAGCGGGGCGCTAGCTGAGCGGGGCGCCCTGTTTCGTTCGCTCCCCCCGGTTTCGGAGCACCAGCCGCTTCAGCAACGGCCAGGCCAGCAGTACGGCGATGATCGCGTACACCGTCACCGAGAACGGTGTGTTCACCAGGCCCGTGATGCTGCCGTCGCTGATCTGGAGGGCTCGGCGCAGCTGTTGCTCGGCGTTGGGGCCGAGGATGACGCCGATGACGGCGGGGAGCACGGGGAGGCCGTAGCGGCGCATGCCGAAGCCGATCAGGCCGATGATCAGCAGGATGACCAGGTCGATCACCTCGCCGCCGACCGCGTACGCGCCCACCGCCGCGAAGAAGAGGATGCCCGCGTAGAGGTACGGCCGGGGGATCCGCAGGAGCTTCGCCCACAGGGGGGCCAGGGGCAGGTTGAGGGCGAGCAGCAGCACCATGCCGACGAAGAGCGAGGCGATCAGGCCCCAGACCAGGTCGGGCTCGCGTTCGAAGAGCAGGGGGCCGGGCTGGATGCCGTACTGCTGGAAGGCCGCCAGCATGACCGCCGCGACCGCTGTCGTGGGCAGGCCGAGGGTCAGCATGGAGACGAGGGTGCCCGCCGCCGACGCCGACGCCGCCGACTCCGGGCCCGCCACCCCCTCGATCGCGCCCTTGCCCCACTCGTCCTTGTGCTTCGACAGCCGTTTCTCGGTGACGTACGACAGGAACGTGGGGATCTCCGCGCCGCCCGCCGGGATCGCGCCGAACGGGAAGCCGATGAACGGGCCCCGCGCCCAGGACTTCCAGCTTCGCCTCACATCGGAGCGCCCCAGCCACGGCAGGCCCACCGGGATCGGCTCGGGCGGGCTGCGCCGCAGATGGGCGGCGACCCACAGCGCCTCGCCGATGGCGAAGAGACCGACCGCGACGATCACCACGTCGATGCCGTCGGCGAGCTGGAGGGAACCGAACGTCAGCCGCTGCTGCCCGGTCATCTGATCCAGGCCCACCAGCCCGATCGTCAGACCGATGAGCAGGGAGGCGAGGCCCCGGATACGGGACGAGCCCAGGACGGACGTCACGGCGATGAACGCCAGCACCATGATCGCGAAGTAGTCCGGGGCGCCGATGTCCACGGCCAGGTCGGCGACCGTCGGCGCCAGCGCCACCAGCAGGATCGTGCCGACCATGCCGCCCGCGAAGTGCCCGATGGCGGCCGCCGCCAGCGCCTGCGCGCCGCGCCCCGACTTGGCCATCGGGTTGCCCTCCATGGCCGCGACCACGGCCGCGCTCTCCCCGGGGGTGTTGAGGAGGATCGAGGTCGTCGAACCGCCGAACATCGCCCCGTAGTAGATGCCCGCGAACATGATGAACGCGCCGACCGGGTTCAGCCCGTACGTCACCGGCAGCAGCAGCGCGACCGCCATCGCGGGCCCGATGCCCGGCAGCACACCGATCGCCGTGCCGAGCAGGACACCGATCGCGGCCCACAGGATGTTGATCGGGGTCAGGGCCGTGCCGAAACCGTCCATGAGGGAGGTGAGGGCGTCCATGTCAGAGCACTCCCATCAGCGGGCCGCCCGGCAGCGGCACCCCGAGCAGGTTGTTGAACACGGCGTACGTGACCAGGGAGATGCCCGCCGCGATGAGCGGATCGCGGTCGAGGCGCCGGCTGCCGAGGGCGTAGGCCGCGCCCCAGAACAGCAGGGCGCCCGCTATCGGGAAGCCGAGCGGTTCGATCAGGACGGCCGCGCCGAGGAACACCCCGGCGAGCAGCAGCACCGTGCGCCAGTCGGCGGGCTCGGACAGGTCGATGTCCTCACCGGCCTCGGCCTCGCCCCGGCCGCCGCGCAGGACGTCCACGGCGAGCAGGGCGGCGATCAGCAGCAGGCCGGCGCCGACCACGATCGGCACCGTCCTCGGGCCGACGGGACCGCGCTGCGCGATGTCGACGTCCATGGTGAGCGCGTCGGTCAGGACGAGGACGCCGAGCGCCAGCAGCAGGACGCAGACGCCGAGCTCGGAGTGGTCGCGCAGCCAGGAGCGGTGCTCGGGGGCGGGCGCCGGGGGAGTGCCTGTGGCTTCCGTGGTCACAGGCCCAGCTCCTTCAGCACCGACACCACGCGCTTGTCCTGGGCGTCCAGGAACGCGCCGAACTCGTCGCCGGTCAGGAACGCGTCGTCCCAGCCGTTCTGCTTCATCGACTGCCGCCACTGAGGTGAGTCGTGCAGCTCCTCGATCAGCCGGGTGAGCTTGTCCCGCTCGGCCTCGGTGAGACCGGGCGGGGCGACGATGCCGCGCCAGTTGGTGAAGTTCACGTCGTAGCCCGCCTCCTGGAGCGTCGGCGCGTCCAGCCCGGCGACCCGCTTCGGGCCGGTCACCGCGAGCAGCCGCAGCTCGCCGGCCTTGATCTGGTCCAGGTACTCGCCGACCCCGGACACCCCGAAGGCGACCTTGTTGCCCAGGATCGAGGCGAGCAGCTCACCGCCGCCGTCGAAGGGGATGTAGTTCACGTCCTTCGGCGCGATCCCGGCCGCCTGCGCCATCAGCATCGGCGCGAGATGGTCGGGCCCGCCCGGCGCCGACCCGCCGCCCACCGGCAGCTTCCCGGGGTCGTCCTTCCACGCCCCGATGAGATCGTCGATCGTCTTGTACGGCGAGTTCTTGGCGACCACCACGACGTCCTGCTCCTCGGTGAGGCGGGCGATCGGGGTGGTGTCGGCCAGGGTCTTGGGCGCGTCGTTGGAACGGACGGCGCCCACGACACCGAGCCCCATCGACATCGCGAGCTTGCCGTTGCCGTGCTCGCCGACCAGTCGGCTCAGGCCGACCGTGCCGCCGGCGCCCGGCAGGTTGAACACCTCGATGTTGTGGGTGAGCCCGGCGTCCTCGGCGTTCTTCGCCGCCGTCCGGGCCGTGATGTCGTAGCCGCCGCCGGGCGTGTTCGGCACCATGAAACGCAGGCCGGGGATCTGCGTGCCGGTCTCGCTGCCGCTGCCGGTCGTCAGCAGCGGCGGCCCCACGAGCAGGAGTACAGCCGCCCCGAGCAGGGCGAGAGGGGTGCGCAGCCGCACGTATGCCACCACCTGTCGGTCGAGTCGAGAGGGGACGAGAGGGGAAGAGTGACCTGGGACACAGCGTGCCCACAAGATGCCGGCCCGCCTCACTTGCGGAAGCAACGGAGGTTGTGGTCGTAGTGGTCACGGACCCTGTCACCGTATGAGCACGTCCCCCACACCTCTCTTTCCCGGATCGCGGTCGGGCGCCATGATTGTGCGACCCACCGCACGACCCACCGCACGAGGCGGCGCCCGAGCCGCCGGACGCCCGACGCGGTGTCGGCACGAGAGAACAGCCGGACGCCCGGGACGGCGTCGGCACGAGACAAGAGCGAGACGCCCGGGACGGCGTCGGCACGAGAGAAGAGTCCGTCGTGGTGTTCCGTCGCCATACCCTCGCAGGCGAGATGCTGGTCCTCCAGCTCGCCATCGTCGTGGTGGTGCTCCTGGCGGTCGCCGCGGTCTCGCTCACACAGTCGGCGGCGACCTTCAACCGGGTCGAGGGCCGCCGCGTCACCGCACTCGCCGAGCAGCTCGCCGCCAATCCCCTGGTCCGCGACCGGCTCGCCCGGCCCGTCGCGCACGAGGCGCTGGCGCCCCTGATGAACTCCACCCAGACCCAGTCGGGGGTCACCTCCGTCACCGTCGCGGACGCCGACGGCCGGATCGTCAGCTCCACCGACCCCACCGTGATCGGCGATCCCCTGCCCACCGGCGAGGGCGCCGTCGCCGGCCGCGGCTGGTCCGGATCGCTCACCCTCGACGGCAGCCGCGAACTCGTCGCCCAGGTGCCCGTGCTCGGCGCGACGACCAACGACAACCTCGGCAGCCTGCTGGGCACGGTGATGATCGGCGAGGCCTCCCCGACCGTGTGGCAGCGCCTCAGCGGCGCCTCCTCCTACCTCCTCGCCTACCTCGGCATCGCCAGCGGCCTCGGCCTGGTCGGCTCCTGGCTGCTCGCCCGGCGCGTCAAACGGCAGACCCTCGGCCTGGAGCCCCAGGAGATCGCCGGCCTCGCCGAACACCGCGAGGCCATGCTCTACGGCATCGCCGAGGGCGTGATCGCCCTGGACCCCCACCACCGGCTCACCCTCGTCAACGAGATGGGACGACGTCTGCTCGACCTCCCCGAGGACTGCGTCGGCAAGAGCCTGACCGACCTCGGCATCGAGGGACGGCTGCGGGACGTCCTCGCCGGAGCGCAGGAAGAGGCGCCCCACCAGCGCGACGAGGTCGTCATCCGCCGGGGCCGGGTCCTGGTGATGAACCGGATGACCGTCACCAAGGACGGCCGCCACCTCGGCTCCGTCACCACCCTGCGGGACCGCACCGAGCTGGCCCGCCTCGAACGCGAGATCGGCTCCTTCCGCAGCTCCTCCGAACTGCTGCGCGCCCAGGCCCACGAGTTCGCCAACCAGCTGCACACCATCTCCGGGCTCATCCAGATCGGCGAGCAGGACGAGGTCGTCCACTACATCCGCGCGCTGAGCCGGCACCGCCACTCCCTCGACGTCACCCTCAGCCGCCGCGTCCGCGACACCGCCGTCGCCGCCCTCCTCACCGCGAAGACGTCCCTGGCCGCCGAACGCCGGGTCACCCTGCGGATCTCGGAGAGCACCGCCCTCGACCGGCTCGCCCCCGAGGACGCCGCCGACGTGGCGACCGTCGTCGGCAACCTCGTCGACAACGCCGTGGACGCCGCCGCCACCACGACCGCGCCGGACGACCCCGAGCCCTGGGGCGGCGCCGACGGCCGGGAGGCCTGGGTCGAGGTGGAACTGCGGCAGGACGCCTCCAGCGTGGAGATCGTCGTCCGCGACTCGGGCCCCGGAGTGGCCCCCGAACTCGCCCGCGAAGTCTTCTCCCACGGCTTCACCACCAAGGCCGCGCGGGAGGGCGAACGCGGCATCGGCCTGGCCCTCACCCGACTGGTCTGCGAACGACACGGCGGTGAGATCTCGGTGACCAACACCCCCGACGGAGCCATGTTCACCGCCCGCATGACCGTCAGCCACCTCGCCGACGCGGTGGCGGAAGGAGCGACACCATGACCGGCACGAGCAGCCCGCCCGGCACGAGCGGCAGGCCGTCCGCCACGAGCGGTCCGCCCGGCACGATCGACGTGCTCGTGGTCGACGACGACTTCATGGTGGCCCGGGTCCACCGCACCTTCGTCGAACGCGTCGAGCCGTTCCGCGTCGTCGGCGTCGCCAGCACCGGCGAACAGGCCGTCGCCGCCGTCGACGAACTCCGCCCCGACCTGGTCCTCCTCGACCTCTACCTCCCCGACGGCTTCGGCCTCGACGTCATACCCCGGCTGCGCACCGCCGGCCACGACTGCGACGTCATGGTCATCAGCGCCGCCCGGGAGGCCGACAGTGTGCGCGGCGCGGTCCGCCACGGCGTCGTCGACTACCTCCTCAAGCCCTTCGAGTTCGAGGAGCTGCGCTCCCGGCTCCAGCGGTACGCCGCCCAGCGCGGACGCCTTCTCACCACCGTCGTCCGCGGGCAGGCCGACGTCGACCGCGTCCTCGCCGGAGCCGCCGCGCCCGCCTCGGCGGCCGGCGCCCTGCCCAAGGGCATGAGCGTCGAGACCGCCGAGCTGATCGAGGGCACCCTCCGCGGCACCGACGGCACCCTCTCCGCCACCGAGTGCGCCACCCTCACCGGCATCTCCCGCGTCAGCGCCCGCCGCTACCTGGAGTACTTCCACGGCATCGGCAGCGCGGACGTCTCCCTGCGCTACGGCGTGGCCGGGCGGCCGGAGCGCCGGTACAGCTGGCGGGTGTGACGGCGGGGACGGACCGCCCCCGCCGCCGTTCCCCGGCCACGAACCCGTCGTCTCCCGGCTACAGCCCCAGGTGCCGTCGTACGACGTCGACGATCTCCCCCGGCCGGTCGTTGAGGTAGAAGTGGCCGCCGGGGAACACACACAGCTCGGTCGGCCCGTCGGTGTGGTCCGCCCAGGCGCGCGCCTGCGCCACCGGGGTCACGGGGTCGGCGTCGCCGGTGAGGACGGTGACCGGGCAGGCGAGCCGGGCGCCGGGGCGTGGCACGTAGGTCTCCAGGGCCGTGTAGTCGGCGCGCAGCGCCGGCAGCACGAGCTGGACCAGCTCCTCGTCCTCGAAGACCTGCCTGTCGGTGCCGTCCAGCCGGCGCACGGCGTCGATCAGTTCGGCGTCGCTCGCCCGGTGCAGCGACCTGCCGTCCCGGTCGGAGGAGGGAGCGCGCCGCCCCGACACGAACAGCCGGACCGGCGCCCGGCCGGCCGCCTCCAACCTCAGCGCCGATTCGTACGCGACGACCGCGCCCATGCTGTGCCCGAAGAGGGCGAGCGGACGGTCGTCGTCCCCGCCGACGGCCTCGACGATCCGCTCGACCAGCCCGGCGATGCTCTCCACCGGCGGCTCGGCGTAACGGTCCTGGCGACCCGGGTACTGCGCGGCCAGCACCTCGGCCCCGGGGGCGAGGGCCTGCGCCATGGGGTGGTAGTAGCTCGCCGAACCGCCCGCGTGCGGCAGACACAGCAGCCGGACCGCCGCCTCGGGCGCGGGCCGGTAACGCCGTATCCACACACCGCTGTTGACCGCTGAGGTCATGGACTCACTCGCTTCCTGATGTCTCGTCCCCCGATGTCTCGTCGGGCCTCCATTGTCGGTACGCGTTCCAGGACGCCGCCCGCGAACACGTCGTACAGCGGGAGGGTTTCGAGGTGGACGTACCCGATGTGGCAGTCGCAGACGGCCAGCGGGCAGGGGCGGGGCGCGAGCGCCGTGCGGAAGGAGCCGTCGTAGAGGTTGCCCAGTTCGGCCCTGACGAAGTGGCAGCGCCTGACCGTGCCCTCCCCGTCCACCGACACGACCGTCGAGCCGGTGCGGCAGGCGCGGCCCGCCGAGTCGTGCGGACGGCGGCTGAAGTGGAACAGCGGGTCGATCTCACCCCATACCGCAGCCTCCTCGTCGGTGTACGTGTGCCCGTCGGCGGCGTTCACCCACAGATACACCTGCTCCGGCAGCTCCCCGCGCAGCCGGCGGGCGTGCTCCAGATGCTCGGGCAGGCCCACGATCCCCACACTGAAGCGAATCCCCATCCCGGCCAGCCGACGGGTCTTGTCGAGGAACCGCTCGTACGGGGTCTGCCCGGGGTGGTAGGTGCACCACAGGGCCACCGTGTCCGCGTCGGCCTCCGCCAGCCACTCCGTGCGACAGCTGAGGTTCGTCTGGATCGCCACCCGGTCGATGTGCGGCTCGTGGGAGAGGTCGACCAGGGCCCTGCGGTACCAGGAGCGCACCAGGCCCTCGCCCCACGGCGTGAACAGCACCGACAGCCGGTCGCCTGTCTGTTCCCGTGCCCAGGTGGTGAAACGGTCCAGGGCCGCGCGGTCGGCCCGCAGTTGAGCCGTCGAGTCGCGGCGCTTGGCGAACGGGCAGTAGGGGCAGTCGAAGTCGCAGGAGGCGAGGGGGCCGCGGTAGAGGATCGTCAGGTCCATGGGTCCGGTCCCGTCACTTCAGCTCGTACTCGGCCATCGCGGCCCGTACGGCGGGGGAGAAGAAGCCGGGCCCGATGGCGTCCGAGTGGGCCAGCCCCTCGGCGGAGAGCTTCAGCAGCCCGTCGCCTGTCTCCGCCAGCCAGCCGCGCGCCGCCAACAGGTCCAGCTCCACGGGGAAGTCCGCGTACGGGTCCGACCCGAACCGCCGCCGGTACTCCGCCACCGGCAGCCCCCGCGCCTGGAGCAGCGACTGCAGCAGATGGCGGCGCCGCGCCTCGTCCTCGTCGACCTCGCGGCCGTGCACGGCCCGGCCGAAGTCCTCGGTGGCGGTGTAGTCGTCGATGATCGAGCGGATCTGGCCCATACCGACCGCGTAGTCGAAGGAGTAGTGCAGCTTCGACGTGTACGAACGCGCGCCGCAGCCCAGGCCGATCATGCCGTCGGTCTGGCAGGCGTAGTCGTCGGGGCCCTGCGGCGGCGCGTCCGTACGGCGGAACATCCGCATGGAGACCTGCTCGTAGCCGTGCGCGAGCAGATGGTCGCGGCCCTCGCGGTAGCGCCGCAGCCGCGCCTCGTCCCAGTCGCGGTCGGCGGTCTGCGGGTCCGTGTGGCGGCCGAGTCCCGTCAACGGCCGGACGTACAGCGGATAGAGATAGATCTCCTCCGGCCGCCAGGCGAGGGCCGCGTCCAGGGACAGCCGCCAACTGGCCGCCGTCTGCCCGTCGATGCCGTAGATCAGGTCGATGTTGAGAACCGGGATGGCGGCCTCCCGGATCCGTGACAGCGCCGCCTCCACGTCGGACCGCCGCTGCGGTCGTACGGCCGCCCGCGCCTCCTGGGCCACGAAGCTCTGCACGCCGAGGCTCAGCCGTGTGGCGCCCCGCTCGGCCAGGACGGTCAGCCGGTCGGCCGTCGCCGTGGCGGGGGAGGCCTCCACCGACAGCGGGATCGCCCGCAGGTCCGCGCCCATGCGCCGCTCGGCGATGTCGCAGAGCCGCTCCAGCTCGGCGGCCTCCAGATAGGTCGGGGTGCCACCGCCGAACGCGGCGTTCGCGAACCGTGGCGGCTCCGCGTCCCCGAGCGCCTCCCGCACCGCGATCGCCTGCCGTTCGAGGGCGTCCAGATAGCGGCCGGTCAGCCCGTCCGGTGCGCCGATCCGGGTGAACAGGTTGCAGAAGCCGCAGCGCACCTCGCAGAACGGGATGTGCGCGTACAGCGACAGCGCCTGCCGGGACTCCCCGGCCCACAGGTCCGCGAGCCGGGGGCCGCCGGGCAGCTTCCGGTAGGCCGTCTTGTGCGGGTAGGCGTACACATAGTGCTGGTACGGCCGCGGTGGTGCGTGCGCGGCGGTGACAGCGGCGGTGGTGACGGTCATGCGGACGGCTCCAGGAAGAAGTGGCTGTAGGGGACGGTCCACACGGCCTCGTGGCCGAGACGGTGGCCGGTGTAGCCGTCCTCGCCGTAGGTGGTGCCGTGGTCGGAGCAGACGACGGCGAAACAGCGGCGCCGTGAACTCATCGCGGCGAAGAGCCGCCCGACGTGCCGGTCGATGTACTCCAGGGCCGCCGCGTGGGTGAGCAGGCTGTCGCCCGCGTCGCGGGTGGCGCCCGGCAGATGGAACCAGTTGGGCTGGTGCAGCGCCGAGGCGTTGAGGAAGAGGAACAGCCGCCGCTCGGCGGGCAGTTCGGCCACGATCCGCTCGGCGCGGGCCACCTGGGACTCGAAGGACGTCGGTGACGCCACGGAGAACTCCGGTTCCCAGTGGCTCTCCTGGAACAGACCCGGCAGGACACTGCCGAGCGCCCCCTGCTTGTTGAAGAAGCCGACACCGCCGACGCACACCGTGCGATAGCCGTGCCCGGCGAGCGCCGACACCAGGTCGGGGCTGTCGAAGACGAAGGTGCGCCCCGCGGTCGTCTCGCTGCCGGCGAACCGGCCGGCGAAGAGCCGCGGATGCGGTCCGGGGACCGCCGGGGTCGGCAGGAAACCCGCGAACATCGCCTGGTGCGAGGCGTAGGTGAAGCTGCCGGGCGCGTGCCGCTTCTCCCAGGTGCCGCCCGGCAGACGGGCGGCCAGATTGGGCAGCCGGCCCTCCGCCGCGAGCCGCACGGCCACGTCGTACCGCAGGGTGTCGAGGGTGAGCAGCAGCAGGTCGTCGCGGCCCACCACCTCGTTCATGTCGGGCATGCCGGGCTCGACGACCGTGGTGGTGTCGGCTGTGACTGCCGTGTTCGCGGTGCCGGGCGGATCAGAAGGGTGCATGGTCTTTCCTTGCCTGGGGGTGGTGCGAGGGCGGCGGGAGCAGCGCGCTCCGCACCGCCGCGAGCTGCGCCGCGTAGGTGTCCAGACCCTCCGCGGGGCCGCCCGGCAGCCCGGTCAGCCGGGGCAGCAGATCGCCGAACGCGTTGACCTCGCCCACGGCGAACCGGCGCCAGCCGATCGCCGGCAGCAGGTCCACGCCGACGCTCAGCGTGCCCGGGAAGCAGGCGGCGGCCCGCTCACAGATGTCGAGGGCCTGCCGCCAGCGGTCGCCCGCCGCGTCCACGACCGACGTCAGATCGCCCCGCGCCCCGCCGAGATGGAGATTGGTCATCGGGAAACGGCTGGTGCGGACGACCGCGTGCGTGGCCCGGCCCGCCACGACCAGGACCCGCAGATCGGCGGATCTGCCCTGCGCGGACGCCTTCGGGAGCCAGCGCTCGATGTGCAGACCGTCGGCCGCGAGGGCGTCGACGATGCCGGCGATCTCCCGCTCGTCCGTGTAGCGCCGCACCCGCAGGGAGTTGTGCAGCCGTGGCGGTGCGTGCAGCCGGCCGTCGGCGGCCACCTCCACCGAGGTGGTCGCCCTGATCCGCCCGCTCCCCGCCGCCTCGACGGCCAGCACCCCGGACGCGGAGGACCCGTGCGCCGGCTTCACGAAGACACGCGGCATGCCGTGCTCCCGCATCACCGCCCGTACGTCGTCCCAGCCGCGCACCGGCGGCGCGCCGCCCGAGGTGGGCGACGGCGGCACCGGGACCCCGGCCGCGTCGAGCCGGGCGTGGCACAGCCGCTTGTCGAACAGCACCGGCAGATCCGCCGGATCGTCCAGCCGCAGCCCGCCCCGCAACGAGCCCACGGCGGCCAGGAACCGGGCGTACCAGGTGGCCGAGCCCTCCACCCGCGTCGGATCGTCGACGCCCCGCAGCAGCCGGTCCACCTCGGCGTTCTCACCCGGTGAGTCCAGCCGCACGACCTCGTCGGCGGCGAACTCGTGGCCGCCGTCGCGCAGCACGTCCCGCCACTCCACGACACGCGGCGTGCCGACACCGGCCGCCTCCGCCGCCGCGACGAACAGCCCGACCCGCCGGTTCTCCCCGTTCCCGACGACCACCCACCTGTACGGGCCGGGCCCCGCCCCCGCCGCACCGCTCCAACCGGACACACCGATCCCCCCTTTCGCCCCCGTACGCCTACGCGCTCACTCGCCCACCGCGACGAACCGCCAGACCGTGCCGTCCTCCTCCTCGTCCGACTCGGCGTCGTCGGCGTCTACGTCGACCTGGACCCCCTCGGCCTCCAGGGAGTCCCGGAGGCGGTCGCGTATCGCCGCGCTCAGGTAGTTGTGGTGCAGGTCCAGCGTGGTGAGGTGGGTGAGCGGCTGGCCCGTGAGCAGCGCGGTCGCGCCGTCGTCGGTGAGGACGCCCATCGACAGGTCGAGGACGTCGAGGCGGGCCACCACCGGCGCGGAGGCCACGGCCGCGCAGATGTCGTCCTGCATCTCGCTGTTGCGCAGCGCCAGATGCTTGAGGGCCGGCAGCCGGGTGCCCGCGAGGATCGGCGCCAGGTCGGCCACCTCGGAGTCACCGCCGTACTCGGACGTGCCCAGCCACAGGTCCAGCTCGACGAGGGCCGGCAGCTCGCTGCCCGCGACACCCCGGACGGCCTCGACGGGCATACCGCCGGTCTCGACCGTCAGGCTCCGCAGCCGCTCGTGCCGCACGGCCGGGAAGACGAGCCCCTGGCCGCCCCGCACCCCGAACTCCTCCAGCTCCGTGAAGGCGCTCAGCAGCGGGCCCACATCGCCCTGGTTGATCCAGGAGATCTCGCACTCCTCCATCACGATGTCGCCGAGGAACAGCGCGCGCAGCGCGGGCAGCCGGTCCTTCGCCGCGACCAGGGCCTCGACGATCTTCTCCGGGCCGTTGTCGTAGGCGTCGCTCCAGGCCCCCACGATCAGCGCCCGCACCTTCGTGGTGTCGACCGAGGCCAGGAACCGGGCGAACGCGTCCTCCCACGCCTCCTCGCTGTCGTACGAGTCCACGGCGATGCTCCACGCCACCGACTCCGGAGCGGGCAGCTGCCCCGCGCCCTCCGGGCCCTTCACCGACCCGGGGAAGCGGTGGACCGGCAGGCCGTGGAAATCCTCCAGATGGCTCCCGATGGTCATGTGCGCCCCGCCCCTTCGTTCCCTGTTGATGGGCGGCAGCCGGATCCCTGCCCGGTCCGCCCCTTCGCGCCCCCGGAGCGCACAGCGCCGCCGGGTACGGGAGTTCTACCAAGAACGACTGACATCGTGTGCGGCGGACCCCTGTCCTGTGGACAAACACCTGTGGATGAGCGGTCGTGCCCGCCCCGGCGGGCGGCCCGCACCGGCCGACGGCCCGCACCGGGCCGATTGTCAGTGGCTGCCTCTACGGTCGTTTCGTGGCACAGCGAGTGCCCGACGGGAGGAGACCCATGTACCGGCAAGGAGACGTCCTCATCGCGCCGTTGGCCGAGAGCGCCGTGCCCGGCGGCGCGCTCGACGCCGCCTCGGAACCGCGCGACGGTCGCGGCCGGCTGGTCCTGGCCCTCGGCGAGGTCACCGGTCACGCGCACGCGGTGGTCGGCCCCGGCCGACTGATCCGCGAGGCGAGCACGTTCGGGCCGATGCTGCTGCATGTCCCGGAGGGCGCCCGTGTCGTCCACGAGGAACACGCGGCCATCTCCCTGCCCAAGGGCTGGTACCGGGTGATACGGCAGCGCGAGTACGTACCGGGGTCGGTGCGGATCGTCGCCGACTGAACCCATGAGCGGAACGGCGGCCGTGGCGCACGGCAGCCCCAGCGGCAGGCAGACATCGGGATCCAGGAGGAACGGCGTGACGGAACAGACGAGTTGGCGGGCGGTGGCGGCGGCCACCGGGGCGGGCGACCGGGCGCGGGCCGAGGCGGGCGTACGGCTCGCCTACCGGCGGGCGGGGCTGCGGGAGCCCGAGCGGATCGTGTGGGCCCGCTCGCCCCTGGAGGCGGTACGCCTGCTGGCGGGAGCACCGGCCGAGGACGGCGAGCGGCTGCCCGCGACCGGGGCGAGCGTCCGCGACGCCGTCCGCAACAGACCCGTCGCCGCCGCACGCGCCCGGTCGCACACCCGCCTGGGCCCCACCGGCTGGAGCGACCACTGGCGTGCGACGGGCGCCGACCTCTGGGAGACGACCCGGCCGCTCGTCGACCGCGTCCGCACCGGCGTCGTCGAGGCCCTGGCCCCCGCCGACCGCAAGGCACAGACCGGCATCCGACTGCTCCTTCTGGACGCCGTCCTCGGCCAGCACGACGCCGCCTGGCTGTCCGCCTTCGACACGGCCCCGGACCTCGACGGACTCGCCGAGGTGTCCCGCACGGCCGGCTGGTGGTGGCCGTACGAGAACATCGCGGTCGTCGCCGAGCGGCCCGTGGAACTGCACCGCGACGAGGCGGGCCGGCTGGACCGGGGCGATGGACCCGCGCTCGCCTACGCCGACGGCTTCGCCCTGCACGCCTGGCGCGGGCTGCCAGTCCCCGGCGACTTCCTCGACCGGCTGGGCACGCTGACCGCCGCGGAGATCCGGGACGAGGAGAACGCGGAACTGCGCCGCGTGATGCTGGAGTACTACGGCTACGACCGCTACCTGGAGGAGACCGGGGCGCAGCCGGTGCACCGCGACGAGACGGGTGTGCTGTGGCGGACGGCCCTGCCCGGCGACGAGGACGTGGTGATGGTGGAGGTCGTCAACTCCACGCCGGAGCCGGACGGCACGAGCCGCACCTACTGGCTGCGGGTGCCGCCCACGACGACCACGGCCCGGGAGGGAGTGGCCTGGACGTTCGGCCTGAGCGCGGAGGCGTACGAGCCGCTGCGGCAGACCTGAGCGGCACCGGGGCGCCCGGGCGTCACTCGAAGCGTGCGGTGTCGCCCGCGCCCTTGCGGATGATCTCCGCCTCGCCGCTGGAGAAGTCGATGACGGTCGTCGGCTCCGTGCCGCAGTCCCCGGAGTCCACCACCGCGTCGACCAGGTAGTCGAGGCGCTCCTTGATCTCCCAGCCCTGCGTCAGCGGCTCCTCCTCGTCGGGCAGCAGCAGCGTGCTGGAGACGAGCGGCTCGCCCAGCTCCGCGAGCAGGGCCTGCGCGACGCGATGGTCGGGGATACGCACACCGACGGTCTTCTTCTTGGGGTGCAGGAGCTTGCGGGGCACCTCCCTCGTCGCGGGGAGGATGAAGGTGTAGCTGCCGGGCGTCGACGCCTTCACGGCGCGGAACACGTCGTTGTCGACGTGCACGAACTGGCCCAGCTGCGCGAAGTTCTCGCACACCAGGGTGAAGTGGTGACGGTCGTCGAGCTGCCGGATCGTACGGATCCGCTCGATCCCGTCCCGACTGCCCAACTGGCACCCCAGCGCGAAGCAGGAGTCCGTCGGATACGCGATGAGCCCACCCTGACGAATACTGTCGGCCACCTGCCCGATGGCACGCGGCTGGGGGTTGTCGGGGTGCACGTCGTAGTACTTGGCCATCCGCCGAGCTTATGCCTTCAGGGCGCGTGGGCCCCGTGATGGGGCCGCAGGCCCCTGAAAGGGGAGCGGGGAACTGCGCGACCAGCCACGTACGACTCGCGGCTTCGAACGGCCCACAGTCCCCCGATCCCCGTCCGCCTAACCCAGCGGAGCGCTTCCGCTGGCGCGCAGCATGTCCTCACGCTCGACGATCTTCACGCGCTCCCGGCCCTGCGGCTCACCCAGCGCCTTCTCCGCGGCGTCGAGCCGGTACCAGCCCTCCCACGTCGTGAAGCGCACGTTCCGCTCGGCGAGGAAGGCGTCGACGGCCTCCGGCGCGGGCGCGGACGGCTCGTGCAGCCGCCCGTTCGCGAAGTCGTCCAGCAGGTTGGAGACGGTCTCGTTGGCGTCGCCCTTGGTGTGCCCGATGAGGCCCACCGGACCACGCCGGATCCAGCCGGTGACGTACGTCGACTGCAGGTGCGCGCCGGTCTCCTCGATGACCCGGCCGCCGGCGTCCGGGACGGTGCCCGACTCGACGTCCCAGGGCAGCTTGGGCAGCTTGTCCGAGAGGTAGCCGACCGCGCGGTAGACGCCGGTGACGTCCCAGTCCTTGAACTCGCCGGTGCCCTTGACGTTGCCGGTGCCGTCGAGGGCGGTGCGCTCGGTGCGCAGACCGACGACCTTGCCGTCCTCGCCGAGGATCTCGGTGGGCGACTCGAAGAAGTGCAGGAACAGCTTGTGCGGGCGGTCGCCGGTGTCGCGGATCGCCCAGTTCTCCAGGGTCTTGGCGACCATGTCGGCCTGCTTGTTGCCGCGCCGGGTCGCGATGGAGCCCTCGTCGTAGTCGATGTCCTCGGGGTCGACGATGACCTCGATGTTGGGGGAGTGGTCCAGCTCCCGCAGCTCCATCGGGGAGAACTTCGCCTGTGCCGGGCCGCGACGCCCGAAGACGTGGACCTCCAGCGCCTTGTTGGCCTTCAGACCCTCGTAGACGTTCGCGGGGATCTCGGTCGGCAGCAGCTCGTCGGCGGTCTTGGCGAGGACACGGGCCACGTCGAGCGCGACGTTGCCGACGCCGAGGACGGCGACCTTCTCGGCCTCCAGGGGCCAGGTGCGCGGGACGTCCGGGTGGCCGTCGTACCAGGAGACGAAGTCGGCCGCGCCGTACGAGCCGTCCAGGTCGACGCCGGGGATGTCCAGCGCGCGGTCGGCCGTCGCACCCGTGGAGAAGATCACGGCGTCGTAGAACGCGCGCAGATCGTCCAGGTTGATGTCCGTCGGGTAGTCGACGTTGCCGAAGAGACGGATCTGCGGCTTGTCGAGCACCTGGTGCAGGGCCGTGATGATGCCCTTGATGCGGGGGTGGTCGGGGGCCACGCCGTAGCGGATCAGTCCGAACGGGGCGGGCATCCGCTCGTAGAGGTCGATGGACACACCGGGCTCGGTGGCCACGTCGGACTTCAGCAGCGCGTCGGCGGCGTAGATCCCGGCGGGTCCGGCTCCGACAATGGCTACCCGCAGAGGGCGGGGCATGTTCAGGTTCCCTTCGAGCGGAGACAAGCGACTCGACGGCAACCCTAAACTAAGGTAACCCTTACCAGGTACACGGGTCGGGTCTATGACCTCATAAAGCGATCTTATGCCATCCGAGGGAATGTCCGGATGGTCGACCGGATGTGTTTGCCGGAGCGGTGAACGGCAACGCGGTTTCCATGAATCGACCGAACAAGGACCCGAACGAGAACTCCGCGTCCGCCGAGACGGCCGCGGCCAAGGCCCGCCGGACCACCGGCAAGGCGACGGCACCGGCCACCGAGTCCGCGAAGACGGCCGCGATCAAGATGGACGACGCGGCGTCCGCCACCAAGGCCGGAGCAGGACGCGCGGCCGAGGCGACCGGACGCGCCGCCGACAGCGCGAGCAGCGCCGTGCACAGCGCGGTGAAGGGCGTCGAGGCGGGCCGCCAGGCGGTCGTCCAGGCCTCCGGCCAGGTCGCCGCCGGTGCGAAGACGGCCATGACCGTCATCGCCCACCGCAAGCTCGTCGCCGCCGGCGTGGGCGCGGGCCTGACCGCCCTGACCGCCGCCTCCTACGCGGTCGGCCGCCGCTCCGGCCGCCCTGTCCACATCGGCCCGCTCACCCGGCTCACCGGCGGCCGTATCTGACACGCCGCCGGCGACGCGCCTGCGGGGCCCCTCCGGTGTGCGGCACCGGAGGGGCCCCGTCCGACGTCCTACCAGCGGCTTTCCACCTGCTCCTTGATCCGGCGGTCGTACAGGTCCCGGATCGCCGTGAGCGTCTCGGCGGACAGCTCCGGCAGCGCGGCGGCGGCCGCGTTGGCGCGCGCCTGGTCCGGGGTGCGGGCGCCCGGGATGACCGTGGTGACCCCCGGCAGCTGGATGATCCACCGCAGCGCCAGCTGGGCCGGGGTGAATCCGTTGGGGGCCAGCGCGGCGAACTCGACGGCCGCCTCGACACCCGTGCCGTAGTCGACACCGGAGAAGGTCTCGCCCTGGTCGAAGGACTCGCCGTGCCGGTTGTACGTACGGTGGTCGTTCTCGGCGAAGACCGTGTCCTTGGTGTACTTGCCGGACAGCAGCCCCGAGGCCAGCGGAACGCGCGCGATGATCCCGACGCCCGCCTTCTCGGCCGCCGGGAGGACGTCCAGGAGCGGCTTCATACGGAACGGGTTGAGGATGATCTGCACGCTCGCCACGTTCGGGCGGGCGATCGCCGTCAGCGCCTCGGCGCAGGTCTCCACGCTGACGCCGTACGCGGCGATGCGCTCCTCCTCGACCAGGGTGTCCAGGGCGTCGAACACCTCGTCGGAGGAGTAGACCGGCGTGGGCGGGCAGTGCAGCTGGACCAGGTCGAGACGGTCCACGCCGAGGTTGCGGCGGGACCGGTCGTTCCAGGCCCGGAAGTTGTCGAGGACGTAGTTCTCGGGGATCTGCTCCACGCGACGGCCCATCTTCGTCGCGATGAACACATGAAGGTCCGGCCTGCTCCGCAGGAACGTGGCGATGGTCTGCTCGCTGCGTCCGTCGCCGTAGACGTCGGCCGTGTCGAAGAAGGTCACCCCCGACTCGGCCGCGGCCTCCAGCACCGCGAGGGCTTCCGTGTCGTCGACGTCTCCCCAGTCGGCACCCAGCTGCCATGTGCCGAGACCGACCACGGACGCGTGCTGACCCAACCTACCGAATGCGCGTTCTTCCATGGCGCCAGTCTGTCACCTGTTCTGGTGCCTGTTCTGTCGCCTGTTCCCCGTGGTCAATGAGGGAAGGCACGCGGGGGGCGCTGCCGGGGCAGTTCGTCCCGGAACTCCTCGACGACCGAGCTGATCTGCCGGGTGAGTTCGGTCTTCTCCAGCCGGTCGAGGTAGAGGTTGCGGCGGGCGAGGCCGACCGCGTCCACACAGAAATACAGCGCCATCAGCGGGTTGACGAACAGTTCGCTGTTCCGGGTCCGGTCGGTGAAGCGGACGTCGCCGAACTCGCCGCGCACGGCCGCCGCGACCGAGCCGTTGACGATGCTCGGGTGGGTCGGCGTGCTGCGCTGGGCGTGGGCCACCGCGTCCAGGTAGAGGGCGCCCTCGCGGCTGTCGCGCGGCAGCGAGAACGCGCCGAGGTAGGCGCCGTCGCGGTCCAGCGCGGCCAGGTTCTCCAGGACCAGCGAGTGGTTGACCCCGTGGTACGAGTCCACGCCGAAGCCGAGGCAGGCCACCAGCCGCTCCGGGATGTCGTCGAGCCCGGCGACGGCGCCGAGACTCGCCATGTCCTCCTCCGGCGTCCCGAGCCCGTGCTCGTCGCCGCGCATCAGGATGTCGGTGCCCCCGTCCACCAGGACGACCGCGTCCACCCCGCCCAGATGGCCGATGAGCGCGCGATAGGCGGCCCGCAGGGGTGCCACCCCGGTACGGGACAGCGCGTACACGGTGCTGGGCAGCCCGTGCAGGTCCAGCCACCGGGCGAGGGTGTGTTCGGGGAAGTAGTCGCCCCGGAATGTGGTGTCCGGGCCGACGGCCGCGACGTCCGGCTCCAGCCACACGTCCATGCTCAGGCCGTACAGATCGGCGAAGGACAGGTTCGCGAGATGGACCTCCTTGCCCGCCGACCGCAGGGCGAGGGCCAGGGGCAGTCCGGCGTAGACGTCGAAGCCGCCGCCGGCACCGGCTATGAGCACGCGCCGCGCCTCGCGCAGCCGTGTGAAGAACGGGGGTTGCTGGAGGGAGAACACCGGGGGAAGCTAGCAGGCCGGCCAGGGGCGCGGCTCTCGAATTCCCCGACGCGCGACGGTGACGCGGGGCCCGGCCGCCGGTTACCGTACCGGTCAGTAACCCGGATCGAGTCGAACCGAACCAGACCGAGCCAGATCGAACCGGGCCGAATCTGACCTGACCTGACCGCACCGCAGGAGGCCCCATGCCGCAGCTCGAAGTCGACGGCGCCGCGCTGACGTACGACGACGAGGGCCCCCGCGACGGTGACGGGGTGCCCCTGGTGTTCATCCACGGCTGGACCGCGAACCGGCACCGCTGGGACCACCAGGTAGCGCACTTCGCCGGGAAGCGGCGTGTGATCCGGCTCGATCTGCGCGGCCACGGCGAGAGCGGCGGCGCCGGGGTGAGGACGATCGAGGAGCTGGCGAGAGACGTGCTCGCCCTCCTCGACCATCTGGAGGTCGAGCGGTTCGTCCTCGTCGGCCATTCCATGGGCGGCATGATCTCCCAGACCATCACCCTCGCCCACCCCGAGCGCGTGGAGCGCCTGGTACTGGTCAACTCCATCGGCCGCATGACCTACAGCCGAGGCCGGGGCCTGCTGATGGCGGCCTCCACCCGGGTCCCCTTCAAGCTGTTCGTCGCCGCCAACATCCAGCGGGCCTTCGCACCCGGCTACCCCCGCGAGGAGATCCGGGAGTACATCCGCGCCTCGGCGGCCACCCCGCGCGAGGTCGTCATGACCCTGTACGGAGCCATGCGCGCCTTCGACGTCCTCGACCGCCTCGGCGAGATCAGCACCCCGACCCTCCTCGTCCACGGCTACCACGACATCCAGCTCCCCGTCTCCCAGATGCTCCGCATGGCCAAGGCCTGCCGGGACGCCGAGGTGCGCATCCTGGACGCCGGCCATGAACTGCCCGTGGAGAAGCCGGCGGAACTCACCGCCACCCTCGACCGCTTCCTCACCGGTACCCGCCCCTGAGCCCGCCACCTCGCCCCTGAGCCCGGCGCCGGCCGGGCCCCGGGCCCCGGCCGGGTGCGGTCACACCGCCGCGCGCGAACGTGCCCTTCCCCGGCCCAGGACGCCGCCGAGCGAGCGCAGCCATCCCAGGACGGCGCCGACGACCGCCCGGGTCCGGGACAGACGGTCGATGTCGGCGGCGAGCGACAGGGCCGCGCCCGTCCAAGCGAAGCCGAAGGACCAGACGGACAGCCACTCGCACAGGTACAGGGGTGTGATCAGCCAGTCGTCGCCCACCTCGGTGACCGCCGCGACGGCGGCGAGCGCCATGAACACCAGGATCAGCACCCCGGCCACGAGGTAGGGACGCCGCACATAGGAGCGTTCCTTGATGCCCGGCGCCCCGTACATGAAGAGGCAGAAGGCCGCCATCGCCGTCAACAGGGCGACGGCGAAGACCTGGTGGAACACGGAGACCGTCTGCTGGCCCGCGTCGCCCCCGGATCCCGGCGCGGTGGGGAAGAGGGCGACACCGAGGGCGCAGGTCCCGGCGGCCGTGCCGAGGATGTCGTTGAACCTGTTGTAGCGATAGACGATCAGGAAGATCCCGAGGGCGCACAGCGCGCCGACGAAGATGTCGCGGGTGCTCGTGTAGTACGCGCCGCTCATCGAACCGGGCCAGGCGTCCTCCCCGGTCCGGCCGTCGAGCCGCGCCGCGATCCAGTTGCCGGCCGGCAGCGCCGGGGGCAGCAGGACACCGATGACCCCGACCCCCAGGCGCAACCGCATGACCGTCCGCGCGTCCTGGTCCTTCTTGCCGGCCGCCACCCCGCGCCGCAGGGGCTCGGCGGCGCTCCCGTCCGTTCCGCTCACGGGCACCTCCTCACCGAAACGCGCGAGGCGAAGGCATGCCCGCCACCGGACGATGTCCGGTATCAGTCGAACGCAAACCCGAACGCAACCGAGGACCGAGGGCAGGCCCGAACGCAAACCCGAACCCGAACCCAACCCGAACCCAACCCGAGCGTGAACCCAAACCCCAACCCCGAGGCGGAACCCAGACCCCGCCCCAAACCCGAAGGCAGGCCCGGGAGTCGGGCCGGTCAGCCGGTCAACTGCCCTTCCGCCGCCACCAGCAGCTCCGTCACCCGCAGCGCGAACGCGGCGTCGCACTGATGCGGGCGGCCGGTGCGCGCCGCCGCCAACAGCGCGTCCCCGGCCCGCACGAGAGCCGGTACGGCCCCCTCGTCGGACGTGGGCAGGACGCTCGTCCCCGTCCGGCCGCGCAGCTCGACCGTGGCGCCGGAGGCCGCGGGCGGCGCCGTGAGGCTGAGGGTGACCGTGCTGGACGCCCCGCCGGTGTGCAGCAGGACCAGATGGACCGTGTCCTTGGGCCCGCGCACGGCGGCGGCCACCTGCTCCACGTCACCGAGGACCGGCAGCAGCACCGACAGGGCGTGCGGGCCCACGTCCCACAGGCCGCCCTTCTCCCGCCGCCACGGCGAGGCCGCGAACGGACTGTCGCTCTCGTCGTCGAACAGCGACCCGAGCCACTCCGCACGGGCCGTGAACCAGCCCCCACTGGCCGCCTGTTCGGTGATCCACGCGTCGATCGCGGTCTGGAAACGGGCGGTGAAGAAGACGACGGAGGCGACCTGGGCCTCCTCGACCGCCTCGACCACGGCCCGCCCCTGCTCCACGTCCGTCGACAGGGGCTTGTCGAGCAGCAGATGGCAGCCCGCCCGGGCGGCACGTGCCGCGAGCGGTGCCTGGACCGAGGGCGGAAGGGCCACTGCGACCGTGTCCACATCGGCGAACAGGGCGTCGACATCCTCGTACACGGGCAGCCCGCCGTGCCGGTCGGCGAGTTCCTTCGCCGCCTCCGGGCGCCTGCCCCACACCCCCACGAAGTCCAGCTCCTGGTGCGCGCTCAGCGCGGGGGCGTACGCCATCTCGGCCCACGGTCCGGTTCCGAGCAGTCCGATACGCATGCTCCGGTCTCTCCTTGCGCGTTCAGGGGCCCTGTCCTTCGGGATCCCTCGGGACGGGCCTGTCGACGACCGTCAGGGCAGCGCCTGTTCGGTCCAGATGGTCTTGCCGGTGGGGGAGTAGCGGGTGCCCCAGCGCTGGGTGAGCTGGGCGATGAGGTACAGGCCGCGCCCGCCCTCGTCGGTCGTGGCGGCGTACCGCAGATGGGGGGAGGTGTGACTGCTGTCGGTGACCTCGCAGATCAGCTGCCGGTCGTGGATCAGGCGCACCCGGATGGGCCCGCCGCCGTACCGGATGGCGTTGGTGACCAGCTCGCTGAGGATCAGCTCGGTGGTGAACTCCAGCTCCTCCAGGCCCCATTCGGTCAGCTGCCGGGTGGCGTCGGCGCGCGCCCGGCGGACGGCCGCCGGGTCGCCGGGCACCTCCCACTCGACGACATGGCCCGGGTCCAGCGCGCGGGTGCGGGCGACGATCAGCGCGATGTCGTCGCTGGCCCGGCTCGGCGGCAGCGCGTCGAGCACGGCCTCACAGGTGCCCTGCGGTGAGGTGTCGGCCCCGGCCAGCGCGGTGCGCAGCAGTTCCAGACCGGCGTCGATGTCCCGCTCCCGGTCCTCGACGAGCCCGTCGGTGTACAGCACCAACCGGCTGCCCTCGTCGAGCTCCAGCTCGGCCGTCTCGAAGGGCAGCCCGCCCAGACCGAGCGGCGGACCGGCCGGCACCTCGGGGAAGTCGACCGTGCCGTCCGGCCGGGCCACCGCGAGCGGCGGATGGCCGGCCCGAGCGACGGTGCAGCGCCGCGACACCGGGTCGTAGATCGCGTACAGGCAGGTCGCGCCGGTGATCGGGGCGGTGCCGTCGAGCACCGCCTCGTCCTGGTCGATACGGCTCACCAGCTCGTCCAGCAGCCCGAGGATTTCGTCCGGCGGCAGATCCAGCGCGGTGAAATTGTGGACAGCGGTGCGCAGCCGCCCCATCGTGGCCGCCGCGTGCAGCCCGTGCCCGACGACATCGCCCACGACGACCGCGACACGGGTCCCGGACAGGGGCAGGACGTCGAACCAGTCGCCGCCCACCCCGGCCTGCGCGGGCAGATAGCGGTAGGCGACGTCCAGGGCGCTCTGCTCGGGCAGATTGCGCGGCAGCAGGCTGCGCTGGAGGGTCTCGGCCATCGTGTGCTCGCGGGTGTAGCGGCGCGCGTTGTCGATGGAGACCGCCGCCCGGGCCACGAGCTCCTCGGCGAGCGCCAGCTCCTCCTGGTCGAACGGCTCGGGCTTCTCGGAGCGCCAGAAGTTGGCGACGCCCATCACCAGCTGGCCCACCCGCAACGGCACGGTGATCAGCGAGTGGATGCCGTACTCGACGACCTGCGCGGACCGTTCCAGATCCTGCGCCCGCCAGCCGGGCGCCCGGCTCAGGTCGGCCACCAGCGTCGAGCGATGGCTGTCGATGCTGCGGGCCTGCGGAGAGGAGGCGACGAGGTCGATCCGCTCGCCCACCTTGTACAGCGGCGCGTCCTTGCGGATCCCGCTGAACGCCGTACGGCGCAGGGTGGTCGCCGTCTCGGGCTCGTCGCCGCTGAGCGCCGCCGGGGCCAGGTCCACGGTGACGAAGTCCGCGAACCGGGGGACGGCCACCTCCGCCAGCTCCTCGGCGGTACGGGTCACGTCCAGACCGGTGCCGACGCCCACCCCGGCGTCGTAGAGCAGCCTCAGACGCTCCCGGGCGGCCTCCGCGCGGCCGGACAGGGCGCGCAGCTCGGTGGAGTCACGGAGCGTGGCGACGCTGCCGGAGGGCTCGCCCTGCAGATCCGTGGCACGCTGGTTGACCGCGATCAGCCGGTCGCCCACGAGGTGCACCTCGTCGTTGGCGACCCGCCCCGAGGCCAGCAGGTCGGCCATGTGCGATTCGAGGCCCAGGGCGTGGACGTCCTGCCCCTCGGCGTCCGCCGGCAGATCGAGGAGGCGGTGCGCCTCGTCGTTGGCGAGCAGCAGCCGGCCCCCGCCGCCGACGATGATCACGCCCTCCCGCACGGCGTGCAGCACCGCGTCGTGGTGCTCGTACATGCGGGTCATCTCGGAGGGACCGAGGCCGTGGGTCTGGCGCAGGAGCCGTTTGCTGACGAGCGCCGTGCCCGCCGTGGCCAGGGCGAGGGCCGCCGCGGCGGCGGCCAGCACCAGCGGCAGCTGCTGCTCCGCGGCCCCGCCCACGTTCTCGGTGGTGATCCCGGCCGAGACCAGGCCCACCACCTTGCCGTCGGGATCCTTGATCGGCACCACGGCCTGGACGAGCGGGCCGAGGGTGCCGTTGATGTCCTCGGTGAAGGACTCGCCCTTCAGCGCGGGTTCGATGGTGCCGACGAACTGCTTGCCGATGCGGTCCGTCTTGGGGTGGGTGTAGCGGATCCCGTCGGTGTTCATCACGACGATGAAGTCGACCTTGGACTGGACCCGGGCGGCCTCGGCCCTCGGCTGGAGCACCGCCGTCGGATCGTCGCCGCTCAGCGCCTCCCGGGTGCCCGGCGCGTTGGCGAACGTCTCCGCCACGGCGAGTGAGCGGTTGTGCGCTTCGCGGGTGCTGTCGTGCCGTACCTGAAGGACCAGCGCCACCACGGCCGACACGACCAGTACGAGCACGATCACGACCTGCAGCAGGAACACCTGCCCGGCGACACTGCGCCCGCTCAGCGCCGACCGCAGCCCCGCGAGCGGGCCCCATCCGGATCCCGGATCCCGACTTGCGCCGCCGTCGGATCCGTGCGGTACCCGCCGGGCGCGGTCGTCCCGGCCCTGCGCAGGCCGACCCTGGGGACGGCGGGTCGAATGAGAGCGAGATCGACCCAGGAGACGGACCATGTGCCCATGTCTACACTGCCCCGCGCCTGGAGGCGAGAGGGGATCACGCACTGTCACGGCCGATGCCGTCGCCCGTACGGCCCAGGAGACGTCCTTCAATGCTGTGACCACCTGTGACGTGCCGCTTCCTGTCGGATTCCTGTGAATTAACGAGACGTTTGAACGCATCGGGCTCCGGCTCCGTATTGGGCTGGGGTTTTCCCTGCCCGGAATCGACCGCGACGTTGTAGGAGCTATCCGTGGGACGCACCACCAGGCGCAGACGCCCAACAGGAGCACGGCGCGCGACCTCTGCCGCGATCGCGCTGATCTTGGGCGGAGGCGGGCTCGTGGCCGTCAACGTCTATGCGTCGGCCACCGAGAGCGGCTCGACCGACGACTCCGTCGAGCAGGTCGCCTCCGCCGTCGGCACGATCGACTGCCCGGATGTCGGGGCCGAACTGACGGAGGTGCCCGAGGAGGCGCGGCCGGAGGTCGACAAGGAACTCGCCGCCCTGGACCAGCAGATCGCCGAGGCCTACCAGCGGCTGCAGAACTCCGCGCGGGCCCAGCAGCAGGACAGCGGCTTCGCCGACAACGCGATCATGAACCCGTTGAAGGAGAAGCGGACCGCGACGATCGAGCGGATCGCGATCGCCATCGACCGCGTCGGTGACCGCCCCGACGGCCTCGACGCCCTCGCCGCCTGTGAACTGCGCCCCGCCGAGAACCAGAACGGCGACCAGAACGGTGGCGGGCAGAACGGCGGTGACCAGAACGGCGACGGTCAGAACGGCGAGGACCAGAACGACGGCGGTCAGAACGACGGCGGTGACGGTCAGGACCAGGGCGGCCAGCAGGGCGGGCAGGGCCAGCAGGGCAACGGCGGGCAGGCCGGCAACGGGCCGGTGGCCGCGGACTACGCCGACATCAAGTCCGTCCAGCCGAACGCCGGGAACCGGGGCGGGCGGCAGAACGGCTCCACCGGCTCCTTCACCACCGCCTGCGGGGTGAACGCGAACGGTCTGTTCAACTCCGACAACGTCATCGTCGCCCCCGGTGTCTCCAACGGCGCCCACCACTTCCACGACTACGTCGGCAACCAGGGCAACAGCGCGTTCGCCAGCGACGAGGACCTCGCGGCGGCCGACACCAGCTGTGAGAACCAGGGCGACAAGTCCTCGTACTTCTGGCCCGTGATCCGGCTGCAGAACGGCACGGCCGAGCAGGACGCCAACTCTCCCGGCGGCGGCATCGAGGGCAACGCCGGTGAGATCGTGACGCCCAAGGCGGTCACGATGAGCTCCGAGGGCAGCCCGCGCGGCGACGTCACGGAGATGCCGCGACTGCTGCGCATCATCACCGGCGACGCCAAGGCCTTCATCAACGGCACGGCCAACGCCAACGCGTCCTGGAGCTGCACCGGCTTCGAGGACCGGCAGCTGAAGGACAAGTACCCGCTCTGCCCCGCGGGCAGCGACGTCGTCCGCACGTTCAAGTTCCAGAGCTGCTGGGACGGCCGCAACATCGACAGCGCCAACCACCGCACCCACGTGGCCTTCGCCGCCGCGGACGGCAGCTGTGCGGCCGGTTTCAAGGCCATCCCGCAGCTGGTCCAGCGCATCGTCTACGACGTCGACGCCCCGAGCCTCCAGGACGGCGGCCGTACGACCCCGCTGTTCGCCGTGGACTCCTTCCCCGAGCAGCTCCACAAGGCCGTCACCGACCACGGCGACTTCATCAACGTCTTCGACGAGGACCTGATGCGGGCGATGGTGGACTGCATCAACGACGGCCGGGAGTGCGACGCGGCCGACATCGGCGGCGGCCAGGGTGATGGCGGCGACCAGGGCAATGGTGGTGACCAGGGCGACGGTGGTGACCAGGGCGGCGACAACGGTCAGGGCGACAACGGTCAGGGCGACGACCAGGGCCAGGAGCAGCCGGGCAACGACAACGGCCAGGACCAGGACCAGGGTCAGGACGACGGCCAGGACCAGGAACAGCCGGGCAACGACCAGGGGCAGGACCAGGACCAGGACGAGAACACGGCTGAGCCCACCGAGACCGCTCAGGCACCCGGAAACGGGGACGACGAGGCGAACCAGGGCGGCGACAAGGAGCCCCAGGTCCTCGGCTCGGTGAAGGCGACCCAGCGGGGCGACGCCCCCGCCGGGGACGAGCGCGACGACCAGGGCGCGGACAACGCCGGAGACGGCGGCGACGCGGCCGTGCCCCCGGCGCAGTCGACGCCCGCCGCCAACTTCCCGTCGGCCGCCGGTCAGCCCGGCTCGCAGGGGTCCGAGTCCGCGACCGGCAGCCTCGCCGAGACCGGGGGCCAGCTGTGGCCCGCCATGATCGGCGGCGTGGCCGTGCTCGCCGGAGTCGTCCTGCTCCGCCGGGTCAGGCGCGGGAGTTACTGACCCCGCGGAACCGGCCGTATGCGGTCCCCATGCTCCGCCAAGCTTGTTAATTTGAACAGGAATTGATCCTGTGCCAGATGAAACGACTCGGGGCGGAGCATGGCGGAGGTCTGGGCCCGGCGGCTGCCGCCGCCCGGCGATGTCGCGTCGGCCGCCGTGGTGTTCGTCGCCATGGTGGCCGTACGGCTGGGCTCGGAGGGCGACACCGGCGCCTCCCTGCCCGTGACCGTGGCGCTCGGCGCGGTGATCGCCGGGGGCCTGGCGGTCCGGCGCCGCGCCCCGCTGGCCGGGTATGTGGTGGGCACGGCGGGGCTCGTCGTGGAGGCGCTGTGGGTGGGCCCCGGTCCGCTGACACCGGTCGCGAACCTCATCGCCGTCCACTCGCTGGGTCTCTACGCGAGCCCGCGCCGGGCCGCGTTCGGCGCGCTGCTCGTACCGCCCGGCGTGGTGGCGCACTTCGCCCCGAAGGACGAATCGTCGGTCGTGCCGGTCGCGGTCGTCCTCGTCTGGCTGCTGGTGTGGGCGGCGGGTTGCGCCACGGCCCGCCGCCGCAGGGAGACGGAAGAGCTGCGGCGGCTGCTGCGCCGCGAGACACTCGTCGCCGAACGGGTGCGCATCGCCCGCGAGTTGCACGATGTCGTCGGCCACTCGGTGAACGCCATGCTGGTCCAGGCCGGCGCCGGACGCATGGTGCTCGACACCGACCCCGCCCGCACCCGTGAGCTGCTGCTGAGCGTCGAACGCACGGGCCGGGACGCCCTCACCGAACTCGACCGCCTCCTCGGCGTCCTGCGCGCAGACGACGACCCCGCCACCGAAGGGACCGTCAGGGACCACGGAACGGCCGGGGGCCACAGGACCGACGCGGATCACGACGCGGATCACGAGGACGACGGCGACGAGACCGGCCTGGACCCCGGTGACCTGGACCAGCTCGTGCGCCCCATGGCGGACGCGGGCATGGACGTACGTCTGCGCGTCGAGCCGGAGACGCTCACCCTGCCGAGGGCGCTGCGGCTGTCCGTCCACCGGATCGTCCAGGAGGCGCTGACGAACGCCCTGCGCCACGGCCACGCCCGGTCCGCCGAGGTGACGGTCCGCAGACAGCGCTGGGGCAACGCGGTGCTCGTACGCGTCGTGGACGGCGGCGAGGGACCGCCGCCGCGGTACCGGCCCGGCCGGGGGCTGCGCGGCATCGGTGAACGGGCCGCCGCGCTGGGCGGAACGGTGGCCCACGGCCCGGACGACGAGGGCGGCGGCTTCGCCCTCACCGTAGAACTGCCCCTGCCGTGACCGACCCCGCCACGACCGCCCGTGCCGACGGCGCCACGACCGTCCGTGTGCTCCTGGCCGACGACGACGCCCTGCTGCGCACCGGTGTCGCGGTGACGCTCGGCACCGCGCCGGACATCGAGGTCGTCGGGGAGGCCGCCGACGGGGTACGGGCCGTGGAACTGTGCCACGCGTTGGCCCCGGACGTCGTGCTGATGGACGTGCGGATGCCGGGCATCGACGGTATCGAGGCCACCGGCCGGATCGTCGAGGCGGGGCTGACCGCGCGGGTCCTCGTCCTGACGACGTTCCCCGACGACGCGTACGTGTGGCGGGCGTTGCGGTCCGGCGCCAGCGGGTTCCTGCTCAAGCGGGCCACACCCGAGCGCCTCATCGACGCCGTCCGCACGGTGGCCGCCGGGGACACCCTGCTGGACCCCTCGGTCACCCGCGCCCTCGTCGAGCGCTTCGTCCTCGACGGCCGGACCGCCCGCGCCGATCCGGACACGGGCGACCGCGCCCGGCTGCGCCGGCTCACCGCCCGTGAGGCACAGGTGCTGCGCCTGATCGCCGAGGGACTGTCCAACGCGGAACTCGCCGGTCTGCTCGGTATCGCCGAGTCCACCGCCAAGACGCACGTCAAGCGCATCCTGCACAAGATCGACGCCCGTGACCGGGCCCAGGCCGTGGTTCTCGCGTACCGCTCCGGTCTGATGGAGCCACGCGGCGACCGCACGGACCCCGACCTCGTGTGACCGGGCGTACCCCCACAGGGGTATGCCCGGTCACCCCCGCAGGGGGACGCCCGGCTCTCTCCACCGGCCTACGGTCGGTGCCGGTCGGCGTGACGGGGCGGGGGAGCGGGGATGAACGCGATGCGGGCGGGGACGGTTCTGGCGGCGGACGTGTGGCGGGCCGTGCGTCCGCGGGACCGCTTTGAGTGGCCGCTGTGGTGGTGCGGGACGGCGCTGACGGTCTCCGGGGCGGTGCACGGTGTGGTGGCGGTGGTGGACTGGGCGCCGTGGTGGGGGCCGGTGTCCTGGCGCAAACCGGTCGCGTTCGGGGTGTCGTTCGGGCTGCTGGTGTGGTCCGTGGTCTGGATCGTGCGGCAGATGCCGGCGCGCTGGTGGGTGCGGGTCCCGGCGGGACTCGTCGTCCTCGTCGCTGTCTGCGAGGTCGGGCTCATCACCGCCCAGCGCTGGCGCGGTGTCGCGTCCCACTTCAACCAGGCGACGGAGACCGACTCCGCGATCTGGTCCGTCATCGGCACCCTGATCCTGCCGCTGATCCTCGGCCTGGTCTGGCTGTTCGTCGCCGTGCTGGTCCGCTTCGACGGCAGCGGGGCGTCCCGTGTCGCCGCACTGGTGGGTCTGGCGGCCGTCCTGGTGGCCGGGTACATCGGCACCGACATGGCCGCCATCGGGGAGACCGTCTACGACGACACCGGGCGGGTGCCGCAGGAGGTGCTCTTCGGAACGGCGGGCAGTGCCAAGCTCGCCCATGCCGCCGGGCTGCACGGCATCCAACTCCTCGCCGTGCTCGCGATCCTGGGCGACGCGGGGCGCCTGCGGCCCCGGAGTACGGGCATCGTCCTGGCGGTCGCCGCCCTCGGCTACGCCGCCGCCTTCGGGGCCGTCACCGCGACCGCCTACGCCGGCCGCGCCCCCTACGACCCGACCGCCCCCTTCTGGGTCCTGCTGGTGGCCGGCCTCCTCACGACGGGCACGGCGGCGGCCGTCGTCCTCGCCCAGGCGTCCCCCTCCCACCGCGCCCCGGAACCCCGGGCGGCGGTGGAGAACAGTTCGCTCGTCGGGCGAACCGGACGGTGACCCGGGTGCGTCCACCTGCTGAGGGACCTGTACCTCCACGCACCGCCCGGCGGTGCGACCGACCCTTTCGCGCCACCTCTCGGGCGGTGGTCACGAATGGAAATCGATCTCTGTCCACGCCCGAGAATCGTCTGTCGCGCCATCGAGTTTCGGCCGTACACTGACAATTCGTAAGCATGCGGGTGGAGTTGACGGGGGGATCCGAGATGTCCGGGGATCAGTACGGCGTAAGAGACCAGGACGGCTGGAGCCACAGCTTCGTCGTGCCTCCGATGCCGCCGGGGCCGCCGCCCGGCCCGGCCGACGGCTGGCGGGCCGTCGGGGTGGGCCTGCTGAACCTCAGCGGTCTCGGGCTCGGCTACGCCCTGATGCGCCGCCCGCTCCTGATGCTCGTGTGCTGGGCGGCCACCGGCCTCCTGCTCTTCACCGTGCTGCCCGCCGACCCCGACGGTGTCTCCGGCGCGACCCTCACCGTCTACGGACTGTTCCTCCTCCTCGCGGCCGTCCACGGCGCCTTCCTGGGCCTGCGCAACCGCCTGGTGTGGCCCGCGAAGTCCCCCCTCGCCATCGCGCTCGGCGTCCTCCTCCTCGGCGTACCGGTCGCGAGCGGTCTGCTGTACGAGACCGCGCGGAAGGAAGCCGTCGAGGAGATGCTCCTGGACCGGCTGGAGAAGGCCGACGAGCTCGTGGACAAGGCCTCCGGTCAGACCTTCTCCTCCACCCAGTCCGAGTTCCGCAGGGCCCTGACCGCCTATGACGACCTGACCACCGACCACCCCGACTCCCGGGCGGCCGAGAAGGTCCCGGACCGGCTGAAGACCTTCTACACGACGGTCGGCGCCCCCTACGAGAAGCAGCAGTACTGCGACGCGGTCGCTCCCCTCGAATACCTGCGCACGGTCCCGCAGACCGTCGGCAAGCAGGACCTGGGTTCGCTGACGACCTGGCCGGACGACCGGCTCGCGACCTCGCTGTACGAGTGCGCCTCCGAAAGCCTGGCGGGCGACACCGAGGGATGGCACGACCAGTTCAGCGACCTCCTCACCACGTTCCCCGACTCGGAGCAGGCGGCGAAGGTCGAGCCCGAGGTCAAGGCGGCCGTCGACAAGGCCGTCAAGGCCGTGGGCGGCGACGACCCGTGCACCGCCGTGGACCGGCTGGGGACGCTCGGCTCCCAGGTGAAGTCGCTGCCGGGGGACAAGGCGGGCGTGGCCGACGCCCTCGCCGCCGACGCCGGACGGGCCGAGAAGTCCGCGTCCGCGGGCGTCTACACCTGCGGTGTGGACCAGTACAACGACGGTGACTTCGCCGAGGCCGTGACCTCGATGAACGACTTCGTCGACGCCAACAAGAAGCACAAGAACGCGCCGCGCGCGAAGAAGATAGCGATCGCCGCCGAGATCGCGCAGGAGGTCCCGGAGGCGGGCAAGAAGCTGCCCACCACGCGTTCCGGCGGCAGCATCTCCGTCACGGTCAAGAACGACAGCCCCGACGAGATCCAGGTCATGTACACCGGTCCCGTGACCGGCACCTTCACCCTCAAGGGCTGCGGCACCTGCTCCAGTTACAGCTGGAGCAGCACCCTGGTCACCGGCTTCAAGCCGTGCAACGGCAACGACAACTACCCGCAGCGCACGATCAGCCTGCCGGTCGGCACCACGTACTTCCTGCACAAGCCGAAGGGCGGCAGTACGTCGAGTGCCGCCTCCGACACCGCCAAGCTGGAGTCGGGCTACATCTACACAGAGTGCGCCTATGTGACCTCGGGCTACGGCCTGGACTCCTGACGCGCACCGGGGCACGGCGATCCGGAGGGCCGCGGGCGCGGCTCAGCTCCTGCGGCCCTCCACCCACCCGGCGACGTCGTCGAGGTCCTTCGCGACGGCCCTGCGCACGGCACGGGCACCGATACCGCCCATGACCCTGGCGAGCAGACCCGCGACGGCACCGGTCGGCTCGGCCGAGAACGTCATCAGGATCGTCGTCGACTCCGGTCCGTCGGCCCGCAGCACCCACTCCGAGACATAGCGGGAGCCATGCGACTCGGCCTCCACCACATAGCGCTCGGGCGGCTCGCTGACGGTCACCCACATCTCCTCGGTGGCGTCCTTGCCGAACATCCGACGGGTCTCCCGCCACCGGGTGCCCACCCCGAAGCCCCCGTCCGTGAGGACCTCGACCCGTGTGACACCGCCGAGCATCCGCTCCATACCGCCGAGGTCCGTCAGGGCCTCCCACACCCGCCCCTGAGAAGCGGCCACCCGCCGCTCGACTACGACACTTCTGCTGGTCATGACTCCCATGAAAGCACCGGGTACCGACACCCGCCCCAGGACGGCCGCCGCCCCGGCCGGCTCGCCGGGTTGCGTAGGCGGGATGCGTACTTCTACGGACGACCGTGCCGGGGGCGTTCTGCCAGGATCGGGATCTTCGCCGCCTCACCCCGTCCACCACGACACGAGGAGAAGCCGATGACCGAACGCCCCGAGGGTGCGCCGGCGCAACCGCAGCCACAGGACCAGCCGTCCGCGTCCCCGGCCTGGCCGCCCCCGGCACAGGCCCAGCCGCAGGCCCCCGCGCCCCAGCAGCCGACCCTGCCCGCCGCGCCCGCGGCCCAGGCCCAGCCGCAGACGCCGGCCCAGGCCCCGACACCGACGCCGACTCAGGCGGAGATACCGAGCCCGGCGCAGGCACCGACCCCGGCGCAGACGCAGGCACCCGCCCAGGCGGCCCCGACCGCGTACCCCTATCCGAACCCCCAGTCACCGGCCGGGTACGGCCCCCCGGTCGCGCCGGTACCGGCCCAGGCCAATCCGTACGGCCAGCCGGCGGGCGGTTATCCGCCGGGCGGCTACCCGCCCCTCGGCGCCCCGCCCGCGAAGGGCGCCGGCGGACGTGCCGTGCTGTGGGCGCTGGTGGGCGCGGTGGTGGCCTCGGCGGCGTGGGCCGGCGGTGTCTTCCTGCTCGGCAAGGACGACACGGAGGCGGATCTGCGCGGCTACCAGGCCAAGTCCAACCTCTGCTCCTCGGTGGACTACTCCTCGTTCCAGAACGAGTACCCGGAGGAGGACACCGCACCGGTGAACAACTCCCTGGAGCACGAGGCCCTCGACCAGGGCTACTGCAGCATCTCCCTCAAGAAATCCTCGACCTCTTCCCTCTCCGACGCGTACTTCTCGGTCCAGATGGACCTCCACAAGAAGACCGACCCGGGCCCCGAGTTCACCGCCCTGTGGTCCGAGTACGACCAGCGGTACGAGGACTACGACGTGGACGAGGTCTCCGGCTTCGGCGACGAGGCGTATCTCGTCACCGAGGACACCACGTCCGGGGACGACAAGAGCGGCAGCCGGTCGGCCACCCTCGCGGTGCGCGACGGCTGGATGACGTACGAGATGCGGTGGAGCGCCTACGGCTCCAGCTACGACGACGTGGCCATGCCCGACGTCGACGACGTCGTGGAGTGGCTCAAGAACGACACGAACGCGACGCTGGACAACCTGCGGGACTCCGACGGCATCTAGCCGTGCGCCCCGGTGCGCGCGGGCCCGCCGGGGCGAGGTGCGCGGGGCTCACGGACGGAGGCGGTGCGCGCACGCCACCGCCTCCGCCCCCTCTCGCACCCGATCGGCTCAGTCGTCCTTCGCCTTGGCGTAGTCCGTCGCCATCTGGCCGGCGAAGTCGTACAGCAGGACCTGCTCGTCGCCCACGACCCACGCGTCGTGCCCCGGCGGGCACACGAAGGCGTCGCCCGGTCCTACCTCGCCCTCACCACCGTCGTCCATACGGATGTGCATACGTCCCTGGACCACATAGCCGTTGTGGTGGACCTGGCAGCTCTCCGTGCCCGCGATGGGGGCGACGGACTCGGACCAGCGCCAGCCCGGTTCGAAGGTGGCCACGGCGAAGTCGAGCCCGGTGAGGTGCACGGCTTCGAGGTGCCCCCGTGGGAAATCGCGCCGTTCGTCCGGCTTCTCGACCGTCTTGATCTCCAGCATGACGGCTCCTTCCGCTAGGCCGTCCCACCTCCCCATCGTCCGCCTGTCAAGCCGGGGCCGCCAACCGGGGGACCGTTCTCTTTGGACGTGCCGGGCCGCCGGGAGCGTCGTGTAATGAGGGCCGGGAGATCGCTCCCGTGGGAGAGACGATGCGCTCAGGGCGTTCCGGTGGGGAAGGCGGCGGGGGCAAGGCCGCGGTGGGGCGGCTGCGACGGCTCGGCGAGTGGTGCGCCCGGCACTTCGTGATCGTGATCGTCGCCTGGCTGGTCGCCCTCGCGGCCCTGCAGACGCTGAACCATGCCTACGGCGGCGACTACTCGGACGACTTCGACCTCCCGGGAGCGCAGTCCACCAAGGGCCTGGACGTCCTGAAGGAGCACGACCCGGCGGCCGGCGGCTACAGCAGCCAGATCGTCCTGTACGACAAGGACAAGGCGCTCACCTCGCTCGGCTCCCAGATGTCCGACACGGTCTCCAGCCTGGAGAAGCTGCCGCATGTGCTGTCGGCGCAGAACCCGCTCTCCGCGCCCTCCGACCCGTCCTCGCAGTCGTCGGACCAGTCGCAGCAGCCGAACGTCGGCCCGCTGTCCTCCGACCAGAAGACCGCGTACATCACCGTCCGCTTCGACGTACAGCCCTCGACCCTCGGGGACGGCTACCTCGACGGCGTGGACGACTCCGTGCAACCGCTGCGGTCGGCGGGCGCCGAGGTCGAGTACGGCGGACCGCTCGGCGAGCTGGCCCGGCCCGCGCCCGACGACCGGGTGAGCGAACTCATCGGGTTCGGGGTGGCGATCGTCGTCCTCCTCGTCGGCTTCGGCAGCGTCATCGCGGCCGGACTGCCGCTGGTGACCGCGCTGCTGAGCGCGATCGGCGGCCTGGCCTGTCTCGGGCTGCTGGCCTCCGCGTTCACCTTCGCCACCGTCTCCCCGACCCTGGCGACGATGATCGGTCTCGGCGTGGGCATCGACTACGCCCTGTTCCTGATCACCCGTCACCGGCAGAACCTCATGGACGGCGCCGACCCGGTGCACGCGGCCGGATACGCCGCGACGACCAGCGGCCGCGCCGTCCTCGTCTCCGGCTGCACGGTCATCATCGCCCTGGCCGGCCTGTACGCGTCGGGCGTGAGCTTCATCGGCAAACTCGGACTCGCCGCCGCCGTCACCGTCGTCACCGCGGTCATCGGCGCCCTGACCCTGGTGCCGGCCCTGCTGGGGCTCATCGGCCGCCGTATCGACCGCTACCACGTGCGCAAGCCGATCGCCGAGACCGGCGTCGAGGAGGGACAGGAGATCCAGGGCACCTGGCACCGCTACGCCCAGCGCGTCGAGCACCGGCCCTGGCACTTCCTCTCGGCGGGGATCGTCACGATCGCCGTCCTCGCGATCCCCGTCTTCTCCATCCAGCTCGGCCACATCGGCGACGGCGCCGACCCCACCTCCTTCACCGACCGCCGCGCCTACGACCTGATGACCGACGCCTTCGGCCCCGGCTCCAACGGCCCGCTCACCGTCGTCATCGACCAGACCGACGTTCCGTCGTCCGACCGCCAGTCCCTGCAGTCCACCGCGCAGAAGGACCTCGACGCGGTGGAGGGGGCGCACGCGGTCACCCCGCTGACCGTCACCCAGGACGGGGACGTCCTCTACGGCACGGTCTACTCCGAGGAGTCCCCGCAGAACGCCGACACCACGGCCCTGGTGAACCGTCTCGCCGACGACACCCTGCCCGCCTCGGTCTCCGGCACCAAGGCCAAGGGGTACGTCACCGGCACCACGGCCTCCCAGGTCGACTTCCGCGACATCGTGGCGAGCCGGCTGCCGATCATCATCGCCGTCGTCGTCGCCCTGGCCTTCCTGATCATCCTCATCGTCTTCCGGGGCCTGCTCGTCGCGTTGAAGGCGGCGGTCCTCAACGTCCTGTCCATCACCGCCTCGTACGGCGTGGTCGTCGCCGTCTTCCAATGGGGCTGGGGCGGACCGGCGCTGGGCGTCTCCGGCAAGGTGCCCATCGAGAGCTATGTCCCGATGATGATGTTCGCCATCATCTTCGGGCTCAGCATGGACTACGAGATCTTCCTGCTCTCCCGGGTCCACGAGGCCTGGCTGCGCACCGGCGACGCCCGAGCCTCGGTCGCCCACGCGCTGGAGATCACCGCGCGCGTCATCACCTGCGCCGCCCTGATCATGGTGAGCGTCTTCGCCGCGTTCATCATCAGCGACAACATCGTCGTCAAGATGCTCGGCCTCGGTCTCGCCGTGAGCGTCCTCATCGACGCGACGGTCGTACGGCTGCTCCTCGTCCCGGCGGTGATGACGCTCCTGGGCCGTCACGCCTGGTGGACCCCGCACTGGCTGGACCGGGTGCTGCCGCACATCGACGCGGAGGGGGACACGGCCGAACGGCCGGTCCCGCAGGGGCGGGACCGGCCGCTCGATGGCTGACGCGCTTCAGCGGAAGGTGAACTGACGGACGATCAGAACGTCAGCTTCCAGCTGTTGATGTAGCCGGTGTCGAGGCTGGCCACGTCCTGGACCCGCAACTTCCAGGTACCCGCGGCGGTTTCGGAGGAGGCGTCCACCGTGTACGTCTCGACCACGTTGTCGGCCGAGTCGGACCCCGAGGCGTCCTTCAGCCGGTACGCCGTGCCGTCCGGGGCGACTAGGTCGACGACCAGGTCACCGCGCCAGGTGTGGACGATGTTCACGTCCACGCTGAGCGTGCTGGGCGCCGCTCCGGCCCGGTTGACGTTGATCGGGGACTCGACGGTGGAGTTGTCGGGGATCTGGTAGTCGGCGGTGTTCTCGAACACCGACTGGTTCCCCTCCTCGTCCACCCGCCAGGCGAAGCTCGCCGTCCCGGTCTCGCCGGCCGCGTCCGTCACGGTGACCGTCGGCGTCCAGTTCCCGGCCGTGGTCGGGGTGCCCGAGATCCGGCCGGTGGCGGCGTCGACGGACAGCCCGTCCGGCAGACCGGTGGCCGCGTACGACAGGGCGCCGGCGTTGGTGGAGGACGCCTGGACGTCCAGCGTGACGGCCTGCCCGATCAGGGAGTACTGGGCGGCCGGCGGGACGACCGTGACACCGTCGAGGATCCGGGAGCCGACGTTGATCGCGGCCCAGGCGTTGGCGGTGTTGTTGTAGGTCACGGAGCCGAGCCCGTACAGGTCGGCGGCGGCCTGCAGGGTGGCGACGCGGGCGGCGGCGTAGTTGGTCGTGGACGTCATGTACGTGGTGAGCGCCCGGAACCAGATCTTCTCGGCCGCGTCCCGGCCTATCGGCGTCACCGGCAGCCCGTCGAACGTCGGCGAGTCGTAGGAGACGCCGTTGACGACCTTCGCGCCGTTGCCCTCGGAGGCCAGGTAGTACCAGTGGTTGGCCGGGCCCGAGGAGTAGTGGACGTCGATGTTGCCGAGCGTGGACGACCAGTAGTCGCGCGAGGAGCCGTCCCTGCTGGGCTTGTCCATGTAACGCAAAGGTGTGCCGTCGCCGTTGATGTCGATCTTCTCGCCGACGAGGTAGTCCCCGACGTCGTTGGCGTTGCCGGCGGCGAACTCGACGGCGGCGGCGAAGATGTCGGAGGTCGCCTCGTTCAGGCCGCCCGACTCGCCGCTGTAGACGAGGTTGGCGGTGACCGACGTCAGACCGTGCGTCATCTCGTGCGCGGCCACGTCGATCGAGGTCAGCGGGTTGGCGTTGTTCGAGCCGTCGCCGTACGTCATGCAGAAGCAGGAGTCCTGCCAGAACGCGTTGACGTAGTTGTTGCCGTAGTGGACCCGGCTGTAGGGGGCGACCCCGTCGTTGCGCAGCCCGTTGCGGCCGTGCACGTTCTTGTAGTAGTCCCAGGTCAGCGCGGCCCCGTAGTGCGCGTCGGCGCCGGCGGTCTCCAGGTTGGCGGTGGTCCCGTCGCCCCAGATGTCGTCGGTCCCGCTGAACAGCGTGCCCGTCCCGGACGAGCCCCGGTTCAGGTTGTACGTGCGGTGGTTGCCCCGGTCCGCGTCGGTCAGTGTGAACGACGAGCCCGACGGGCTGGTGCCGAGGGGGACCGTGCCGCTGTAGCGGGTGTTGCCCGTGCCGGTGTGCACGGCCTCGTACTCGAACAGCTTCTTCCCGGTCTGCGCGTGGGTGATGACGTGCAGCTCGCTGGGTGTGTCGTCGTGCTGGAAGCCGCTCACGACGGTCTCGTAGGCGAGGGTCGGCGTGCCCTTCGCGGCCCAGACGACCTTGCGGACGCTGTCCGCCTCGGTCTTGGAGGAACCTTCCTCCTTGGCCGCCGCGAGCGCCTGCCTCTCCGCCGCCGCCTTGCTGACCTCGGCGCTGAGGTCCGACACCTTCAACTCGGGCTTGTAGGCCCGGGTGACGCTCTCGACCGCGCCGCTCTTGGCGGCGTGGACGACGAGGTCGCCGCCGAGCACCGGCAGCCCGGCGTAGGTGCGCTCGTAGCGGGTGTGCGTGGCGCCGTCGGCGTCCTTGACGACGTCGCGGACCCGCAACTCCTCCTGGGCGCCCAGGTCGAGGCGGTCGGCGGTCCTGTCCGTGGCCTTCTCGGCCCGCTGGACGAGGGTCGCGCGCTGCGCCGGGGTGAGCTGCGCGGGCAGTGCCCCGCGGTCCGGCTTCGCCGACGCCGCGGGACGGGCGGTGCCTTCGCCGCCGTCACCGCGAGCGATCGCCGGGGCGCCGGGGACGGCTACGGCGAGGACCGCCGCCGCGACGACGAGGGCGGCCGTGGCATGGGTACGTCTGTGGGGGGTGGATCTCACGCGAACTCCTTTGCTGCGGCCGACGTTGGACGAGCGGCCGTACGAAGGCCCCGGTGCACGGGTCGAGGCACCGGGTGGTGCAGGGAGTGCTGCGATGCGGGTGCGCGTGCGCCGTCGTGAGACGGAATGCGCACAGAGTGGCAGACGTCAGCCGGGTATGTCAGGGGCATATCAAGTGTTTGGCCGGAAAGTGTTCGATCACCGACCGCCGGTGACCAGGCGCTTCCCGGCGGCGGCCCGTACCTCGGCCTCTTCCATCGGATCGTCCCGCAGTGCCGCCAGCCGCTCCCGGACGTGCGGCAGATCGGGCGCGTGCGTGATCCCCAGCAGACGCGCGTCCGGTTCGCAGTCCCACAGCGACTCGGTGTACGCGAAGTCGAGCCCGGCCGGCGCGACGGCCGCCAACGCCCGCAGATAGTCCGGCCGTTCGTACGAGTGCGGGGTGCGCAGCCACAGCCGGCGCAGCATCGGCGCCGCCTCCGCGCCCGCCGGGCCGAAGCGGGCGATTCCGGTGGCCGGGGTGGCGGGACCGCACCACTGGCGTGCCGCTTCGTGCGCTTCGAGCTCGGCCAGCAGGACGGGCAGATCCTGGACCGTGCCGTGTTCCGCCAGCAGTTGGACCCCGGTCCAGGACAGCCATGACCGCCCGCTCGCCGCCCAGGCCCGCGCCTCGGGCACGGCGAGCGGACCGAGCCGTCCGACCGCGAACCCGAGCCCCGGCAGGGGCAGTTCGCCGTTCACCTCCGCAAGGCCGGGCACCAGCGGGATGAGTGCCGGGTCCGGCGGACGCCCGGCCAGGAGGCGCAGGGCCTCGATTCTCTCGTGGAGTGCCGATCCGTCGTCGGCGAGGACGTCCAGCAGTCGTCGGCTGCTCGGTCCCATGTCGAGGGTGTGCGGCCGGAGTCGGCACACGGGTGCATGTGTTTCGGCCCCCGCCGTATGTGCTCCGGTCCCCGCCGCAGGTGTCCCGGCCCCCATGCGCCAGCGCACCCAGGGCTCGGACCGCCACAACGGGGGCCGGTCCGCGCCCAGTCGGTCCCGTGCGACGTCGCGCAGGTCGTCCCACCACTCGACGGGCCAGACATCCGCCACGGACTCCAGCACATCGGTCCAGTGCTCGCCCTCGTGGACGTGCGCCCGCAGCGCTTCGCGTGCCTCGGCCGACCCCGACAGGGCCAGCAGCTCCAGGATCCGGGTGGCCCGCTCGCAGTCGTCCGCGTCGCCCGCGAGGAGGGTGCGCACGGGACCCAGCGCGAGCCCCAACTCCCTTATCAGGCGCGCCAGATACAGGGCGCGGTCGTCCACCACTGTGTCCCACCGCCAGTCCTGCCGCACGACCTCGTACACCGACGCGGCCGACGCGGCCGACGCGGCCGACGCGGCCGACGTCTCCGGTCCGTCGAGCGCCCGCAACGCGCCCAGCCCGCGTCCGCGTTGCAGCAGCCCGTCCAGTGTGTTCGGCGAGGCGTACGCCTGCTCGTCCGCGGTCTCTTCACTCATCGGCAGTCATCGGCACTCATCGCCGCGAAGCCTGCCGGAGACGGCCGACCGGCACCAGCCGTTTTTTCAGCGGCCGGTCGAGGGGGGATGCGGAGGCGGATGCCCGGGTCCCATGGCGGACCCGGGCATCACGACGAGCGGTGATATGACGTCACGTCACGGCTTGCGGGCGAGACCGCCGTGTTCGGCGATGACCTCCGGGGTCGCGTCGGTGGTGTCCGGGCGCCAGAGGGGCACCGAGACGACGCCGGGGTCCAGGAGTTCCAGACCGTCGAAGAACGAGGTGATCTCGTCGACGGAGCGCAGGTTGTACGGCACGGCGCCGCTCTCGTTGTACCCGTCCTGGGCCCGCTCGAAGATCGGGTCGATGCCCCGGGAACCGTCGTTGATGGAGAGGTAACTGCCGGACGGCAGCGCGCCCATCAGGTGGTCGACGATGGAGCGCGCCTGGTCGTACGTGGCGACGTGGCCCAGGATGTTGCTGAGGATCAGGGCCGTGGGCCGGCTGAAGTCCAGCGTCTCGGCGGCCGCCGCGAGGATGCGGTCCGGGTCGAGCACGTTGGAGTCGACGTACGCGGTCGCCCCCTCCGGCGTGGAGTAGAGCAGGGCGCGGGCGTGCGCCAGGACCATCGGGTCGTTGTCGACGTAGACGATCCGGGTCTCGGGGGCGATCCGCTGGGCCACCTGATGGGTGTTGTCGGCGGTCGGCAGACCCGTCCCGACGTCCAGGAACTGCCGTATCCCGGCCTCGGCGACCAAGTACGTGATGTTGCGGCGCAGGAACGCGCGGCTGCTGCGGGCGATGGTCACGATGCCGGGGAACACGGCGGTGTACGCGTCACCGGCCTGCTCGTCGACGGGGTAGTTGTCCTTCCCGCCCAGCCAGTAGTTCCAGATACGGGCCGAGTGCGGCACCGAGGTGTCGATCTTCTGATGCGCCGCCGGTCCGGGCGTGGGCGCGTGGTCGGTCATGTCTACCGTCCGTCTTTCAGCCGAAGCGAGGAGTTCCCGACATAACTTACGGCCCGAAACCCGTGCTCCGTACGCCAGTTCACATTTCCGGTGGGCCCCGAGCAGGGGATTCGCGGCCCAACAGCCGCGCTGTCGGTGGGTGATGGCAGGGGAACTTATCGCTTCGAACAGGCGTCCTTGGTGGTGAGGCTGGACGCACCTGGTGCGCGACGGAAGTGGGTTGCCATGACGACGAACGACCCGACCGAGATCGAGACCACCCTGGCGGACGGCCGCCGGATGACCCTGTCGCTGCCGCCGACCGACGCGGGCTGGGCCGCCGACGGCATCAAGGCCCTCCGTGTCGTCCCGCCCACGCACACCGGCCGAGGCCAGGACCCTCCCGCTCTTCCCGAGCGCCCCGTGCTCCCTCTCGAAGTCGCCCTGCTCGGATTCGGTATCTGAGGATCTCCAGCGGGTTCCACCCCTGGAGAAGGCCCACGGGACAGCCGCCGGAAAGGACCCTCCCGGAAAGACCGAATCACGGTTCGGTCCCGGAGGAGGCTTTATCCGGAGCTACTCGGGGGCCTTTTCCATGCCCGGTGAATCGTCGTAGGCGGCGATGAGTTCCAGAAAAAGGTCGTGCACCGCGAGCGCGGGTTCCGACAGGGGCTGATTGTCCGACGTCACCAGGGACAGCTTGACCTGGATCGTCGGATTCACGATGCGGCGGACCGACAGGGAGTGCACGTCCAGGACGGCGCGGGCGGCGGACCAGGGGAGCACGGTCGCGCCGAGGTTCGCGTCGACGGCGTTGACGAGGGTGAGGGCGGACTCCACCTCGCCCACCACGTTCGGCTGGAGCGAGGCGTGCTGGAACGCGGCCTCCACGACCTGACGGATCGTGTGGATCCCGCTGGGCAGCAGCAGGGGCACGTGCTCCAGCTCCTCCAGGCTCACCTCGCCCCGAGCCCCCGCAGGAGCCGTGCCGCCGGGGGCTCCGATCAGGAACAGGTCCTCCGTGCGGAGGGGCTCGAACTGCACACCCCGGAGCGGTCCGGCGCCGTAGATGAACGCCATGTCCATCCGGCCGGTCATGATCGCTTCGCTGATCACGCCGCCGAAGTTCTCGTTGATGTGCAACAGGATGTCCGGATAGCGCTCGCGGACGCTCTTGAGGAGCGGCAGCGCGAGCGCCGCGCCCAGGCTGTACGGCGCCAGCCCCACCGACACGCTGCCGGCGGGGGCCCGGCCGGAGACCGAGACCGCCGCGTGGGCGAGGTCGACCTGCCTCAGGATCAGCTGGGCGTGCCGGTAGAGCACCCGGCCCGCCTCCGTCGGGGCGACCCCGCGTTTGCTGCGGATCAGCAGCTGCTGCCCGAACTGGCCCTCCAGCGCGGACAGTTGCTGGCTCAGCGCCGGCTGCGCGATGTGCAGGATGTCGGCCGCGCGCGTGATGCTCCCCGCATCGATGATCTTGATGAACGAGTAGAGGCGTCTGGTGTCCATGCGGGGCCTTCCAGCGGGAGCGGAGCCTCATCGTAGGGAGCGGGTGCACCGGAGCACAGTCCCGGACGCGTCCCGCTGTGAGCCGGGTCATAACCGTTCGCGATAACGCCAAAGCGAATGAGTATTGGCGATCGTGTGAGCGGGGGATTACGTTGAGCGGAACATCAGGCCCGGAATAGCGGACGAAGCCGTCGCGAATTCCCGTGGCTGCCATATTCGTCCGCGCCCCTCATTCGCGCTGCTCATCCGCGCTCCTCATCTGCGGTGTTCAGCTGTGGTGTTCATCCGCGGTGTTCGTCTTCGCTTCTCAGTGTCGGTCCCTTTCCTTCCGGAGGACGTCATGACCCACATGGTTGATCTCGTCGCCGATCTCGGCGAGGGATTCGGTGCCTACACCATGGGCGACGACGAAGCCCTGCTGGAATTGCTGACCTCGGCGAATGTCGCCTGCGGATTCCATGCCGGTGATCCGCGCATCATGGACGCCACCGTGCGGAATTGCGTACGGAACGGCGTGGCCGTGGGCGCGCATCCCAGCTTTCCCGACCTGGTGGGATTCGGGCGGCGCGCGATGGACCTCACGCCGGAGGAGGTCCGTACGGACGTGCTGTACCAGGTGGGCGCCCTGCAGGCGTTCGCCGTCGCGCACGGCACCCGGGTACGGCACGTCGCCCCGCACGGGCGGCTGGGCAACCTGGTCGCCGTCCGCGCCGACTACGCCCGTGCGGTCGTCGGCGCCGTCGCGTCCCTCGACGAGACGCTGATCGTCCTCGCGCAGGACGGCGAACTCGCCGACGCCGCCCGCTCCCGTGGACTGCGCGTCGGCATCGTCGGCATCGCCGACCGCGCGTACGAGGACGACGGGACCCTGGTGCCCCGTTCCGAGCCCGGTGCGGTGATCCACGATCCGGACGAGATCGCCCGGCGGACCCTGCGCATGGTCACCGAGGGCGTCGTCCGCAGCGTCGGCGGCAAGGACCTGCCGGTCATCTGCGACACCGTCCTGCTGCACGGCGACACCCCCGGAGCGATCGCGCTCGCCGGCCGGGTCCGCGCACAACTCCTCGCCGCCGGCGTCGAGATCACCCACCTCGACGCCGTACTGACCGCCAGGGGTGCCTGACATGGCCGACGACCACGTGGTGAACGGCCCGCCGGGCGATGGCGCCTGCACCATCACGGACTGCGGTGACTCCGCCCTCGTCGTGAAGGCCACGGGCCCGGACGTCGAGGAGAACTGGCGACTCGTCCACGCGCTGGCCGACGCCCTGGACGCCGTCCGTCTCCCGGGGGTGCACGACATGGTGCCCACCTACGACGCCCTGCTCGTGGAGTTCGACTCCGCCACCACCGACCACGCCACCGTCAGGCAGGTCCTGCGGCACGAGGCCGCCCGTATCGGGGCCGGGTCCGGGCCGCGGCCGGCCTCTTCCCGCCGCTTCGTCGTCCCCGTCGTCTACGGCGGGGAGTACGGGCCCGACCTGCCCGAGGTCGCCGCACAACTCGGCCTGACCGAGGGGGAGGTCGTCGCCGTCCACACCGGGACCGATCTCACCGTGCGATGTCTGGGCGCGCCCGCGGGTGCGCCGATGATGGACGGGCCGCCCTTCCCGAGGCCGGTGCCCCGGCTGGCCTCGCCCCGGACCCGCGTCGAGCCCGGCGCGGTCGCCGTCGCCGGCCGGCAGGCGGTCATCTGCCCGATGCCGTCGCCCGGCGGCTGGCCCCTCCTCGGCCGCACCCCCGTACGCGTCCTCGACCCGCACGGCGACCCCCTCACCCCCTATCGGCCCGGCGACACCCTCCGGTTCGTCCCCATCACACCCGACGAGTGGGACACGTACGCCGACACGACCCTGGCGGCCTGCGAGGACCCGACCGGCACCGGCACGCCCACCGGCACCGGCACGACCACCGGCAACGGCACGCCCACCGGCAACGGCACAACCCGCTTCGAGGGCCACGCCCGCGCCACCACCTCGGCGGGCCGCCATGGCTGACACGCTCACGATCCGGACCGCCGGCATCACCACCGTGCAGGACCTCGGCCGCGTCGGCCGCTCCCGCTACGGGCTGCCCGCCAACGGAGCCGCCGACCAGCACTCGGCGCGCGTCGCCAACGTCCTCTGCGACAACGACGAACGCGCCCCGCTCCTGGAGATCACCGCCCTCGACTTCGCCTGCGTCTCCTCCGGCGACATCCTCATCGCGGTGACCGGAGCCCCCGCCGACCTCACCGTCGACGGACAGGCCCGCCCGCGATGGGAACCGGTGTCCGTGCGGGCCGGTGAAACCGTCCGGATCACCGGGATCCGCCAGGGACTGCGTGTCTACCTGGCCGTACTCGGCTCCTTCGAGGCCGACCGCCTCCAGGGAAGCTGCGCCCCCGACACCGTCCTCGGCTTCGGCCCTCCCCTGCGCGACGGCGACGAACTCCGGCTGCGCAGATCCTGCCCGCCTCTCGACCACCCCTTCTCCCGCATCCCGCTGTTCCGGCTGCGCGCACCCGTCCCCGCGTTCCCCACCACCTGGAGCATCGACGTCACCGACGGCCCCGACCGGGCCGAGTTCGGTGACACGGGGGCCCTGCTGTACGACGCGCCGTTCACCGTCGCTCCGCAGAGCAACCACATCGGACTGCGGCTGCGAGGCGCCGCCCTGCCCCGCCGCGTCACCCGGGGCGAGATCCTCTCCCGAGGGGTGCCCATCGGCGCCGTCGAAGTGCCGGCCGGGGACGAACTCCTCGTCCTGCACCGGGGCCGAGGTGTCACGGCCGGCTACCCCGTCCTCGCCGTCGTCACCGCCACCGGTCTGTCCGCCCTGGGCCAGGTGCGCCCCGGACAGACCCTCCGCTTCCGCCACCGCACCCTCGACCAGGCCGTCACCGCGCACCGCGCCCGGCGTGCCGCCGTCGACGCCCTGAGGACCCGTGTCCGCACGGCATTAGACGCACTCCACATCCTCCGCTGAGTGCCGACCCGGGCCCCGCCCGGCCTCCGCTCCACCCACCCGCCCGGCCCCCGCTCCACCCACCCGCACGGAGCCGAACACCCGACCCGCACGGAGTTGAACACCCCCGACCCACGCCAGCTCCCCGCTGCCCGCCCCAGGACAGGAGACGCCATGACCACCATGGCCGCTCAGCCGCTGCCCCACACCGTCGACCCCAGAACAGCACGCAAGGTCACCCTCGCGGGATGCGTCGGTATCTTCGCCGAGCTCTACGACAACGGCATCTTCGGCTTCATGGCCGGAACCCTCGCCGCCGTCTTCTTCCCGGGCTCCGAGAACGCCATACAGCTCGTCTTCCTCGGGTACGCCGTCTCCTTCTTCTTCCGCCCCCTCGGCGGCATCATCTGCGGCCACCTCGGCGACCGCATCGGACGCCGGCGGATGCTGGTCTTCGTCATCATGCTGATCAGCGTCGCCACCGCGTGCATCGGCCTGCTGCCCACCTACGCCAGCATCGGCATCGCCGCCCCCGCCCTCCTCATCCTGCTGCGCGTCGCCCAGGGTTTCTCCGTCGGCGGTGAGGCGTCCGGCGCGATGAGCTTCCTCGCCGAGCACGCCCCCGAGGGCAAGCGCGGCCTCTACACCAGCTACGCGCAGATCGCGTCGTTCCTCTCCCTGCTCACCGGCACCCTGATCGCCGCCGCCATGACCAGCGGACTCGGCACCGAACGCATGGAGTCCTGGGGCTGGCGCATTCCCTTCCTGCTCGCCGTGCCGCTCGGCGTCACCGGCATCTACATCCGCAAGCGCATCAGCGACACCCCCAACTTCACACGCCTGCAAGAAGAGGGCGGCCTGTCCAAGAACCCCCTCAAAGAGGCCTTCACCTCCGCCGAGCACCGCCGTGCCATGCTGCTCGCCCTGTTCATCCCCCTGATGAACGGCTCCGGCTACTACGTCCTGTTCGGCTACATGCCCACCTTCATGAGCAACGAGCTGGACTTCGGCAAGGTCCAGGGCCTCCTCGTCACCGCCTCCAGCCTGGTCGCGATCTGTATCGCCATCCCCTACATGGGCCGGCTCTCGGACCGGATCGGCCGCAAGAAGGTCATCGCCGGAGCCGCGATCGCCATGGCCGTCGTCGGCATCCCCTGTTACCTCCTGATCGGCACCGGAAACGTCGCCCTCGCCGTCCTCGGCGCCTGTCTCATGGCCGTCGTCTTCGCCGGGCACACCGGAGTCATCCACATCCTGCTCGTCGAGCTGTTCCCCACCCGGGTCCGCTACTCGGCCTACGGCCTGGGCTACAACGTCTCCGCCGCCCTCTTCGGCGGCACCGCCCCGCTGCTGATGACGTACCTCATCGACCGCACCGGCAACGTCAACATGCCCGCCTTCTACGCCGTCGTCACCGCCCTCGGCACCCTCCTCGCCGTGTCCCGGGTGAAGGACCGCGCCCATCTGCCGCTGCGCGACGCCTGACCACCCCCGCACGGACCCCGGCACCCGCACCCCGCCCCCACACCAAGGAGCACCACAGCATGCCCATCTCCGACTACAGGACGGCCCTGGTCACCGGAGCGTCGACCGGCATCGGAGCGGTGGTCGTCGAACGGCTCGCCAAGCAGGGACTGGAGGTGCACGCCCTGGCCCGCAACGCCGAACGGCTCGACGACCTGGCCCGCACCACGGGCTGCGTCCCGCACGCCGTCGACATCACCGACACCGACGCCCTCACCGCCGTACTGGACGGCCTGGAGATCGACGTCCTCGTCAACAACGCGGGCGTCTCCCGCACCGGCAACATCCTGACCGCCGACGAGTTCGCCGTCGACGAGCAGATCGCCGTCAACATCCAGGCCGTCCTGCACCTCGTACGGCTCCTCATGCCCGGCATGGTCGAGCGCGACCTCGGCCACATCGTCAACATCAGCTCCATCGCCGGCGTCTACAACTTCGGCGGCAACACGATCTACCACGCCACCAAGGCGGCCGTGCACACCCTCTCCCGGCAGCTCCGCGTCGACGGCTACGGCCGCCGGATCCGCGTCACCGAGATCTGCCCCGGCCGCGTGGAGACGGAGATCTTCGGCCGGCTCCTCGGCGACATGGAGGAGGCCCAGCGGCAGTTCTACGACGGCTACGAGTCCCTCAAGCCCGAGGACATCGCCGACGCCATCGAGTTCGCCGTCGACTCGCCCCGGCACGTCAACATCGGCCACATCGAGATCCTGCCCACCTTCCAGGTCCCCGGCGGCCTGAACTTCGAACGCCGCGAGGGCTGAGCCCATGGCCGTGAACACCGCGGAGCGCGTACGCCGGATCAACCCCTCGCCCAGCACGGCGGCGGCCCAGCGCGTGCGCGAGCTCAAGAGCCAGGGGCACACCATCCTCGACCTGACCGTGGGCGAGCCGGACTTCGACACCCCGGACCATGTCAAGGCCGCCGCGATCCGGGCCATCGAGGCGGGCGAGACCAAGTACACGGCGGTGAACGGGACTCCACGGCTGCGCGCCGCGATCATCGGGAAACTCCGGCAACGCCACGGCCTGACCGTCACCGACGGGCAGATCGCGGTCGGCGGGGGAGCCAAGCAGGTCATCTTCCTCGCCCTGATGGCCACCCTCGACACGGGGGACGAGGTCGTCGTCCCGGCCCCGTACTGGGTGTCGTACCCCGACATGGTCCTCGCCAACGACGGCACACCCGTCCTCGTCGACTGCCCCGAGTCGGACGGCTTCAAGCTGACCCCGCGGCGGCTGGCCGACGCGCTCACCGAGCGAACACGCTGGGTCGTGCTCAACACCCCCGGCAACCCGACCGGAGCCGCCTACACCCGGGCCGAACTACGGGCCCTCGCCGACGTGTTGCTGCTTCACCCGCACGTCCGCGTCCTCACCGACGAGATCTACGACGAGATCTGGTACGCCGACGAGGACACCCTCTCGCTGGCCGCCGTCGAACCCCGCCTCGCCGACCGGGTGTTCCTCACCAACGGGGTGTCCAAGTCGTACGCGATGACCGGCTGGCGCATCGGCTACGGCGTGGGCCCGGCCGACCTGGTCACCGCGATCAACACACTCCAGTCCCAGATCTCCTCCTGCCCCTCCTCCATCAGCCAGGCCGCCGCCGCCGAAGCCCTCACCGGGCCGCAGGACTTCGTACGGGACACCGTCGCCGTCTACCGGGCGCGCCGCGACACGGCGGTGAAACTCATCGCGGACATCCCGGAGTTGAGCTGCACGACACCCGCCGGAGGCTTCTACCTGCTGGTCAACTGCCAGGGAACCCTGGGGAAATCCACCCCGGACGGACAGCGGATCAGCACCGACGAGGAGTTCGCCCGGCACCTCCTCGACAGCCAACAGGTCGCCGTGATCCATGGGGCGGCGTACGGGGCGCCCGGCTACTTCCGTATCTCGTTCGCCACGTCGTCGGACGTCCTCACCGAGGCGTGCGCCCGCATCGCGACGGCGTGCGCCGCGCTGACCTGATCTGTCTTGCTCTCACCTGAAAGGCCATCATGATCCGCGTCAGCACGAAGTTCGAGCGTCCGGACGCCGCCGTGGTCGAGCGGCTGAGCGCCTTCTCCTCGGCCACCATCCACGAGGCACAGGGCCGGCTCGGTGCCCTGGACTCCGCCGTCAAGCCGGTCGACCACCGGATGTCCCTGTGCGGCCCCGCCTTCACGGTCCAGTGCGCGCCCCGCGACAACCTGATGCTCCAGACCGCCATCGCCTACGCCCGCCCCGGCGATGTCATCGTCGTCTCCGCCGGCGCCTACGAGGAGGCCGGGTCCTTCGGGGACGTCCTCGCCAACGCCTGCCAGGCCAAGGGGATCGCGGGCCTGGTCACCGACACCGGCGTCCGGGACACCGAGGACCTGCGGGCCCTCGGCTTCCCGGTCTTCTCCCGCAGCGTCTCCATCAAGGGCACGGTCAAGGAGACCGTCGGGCCCATGTGCGAGCCGGTCACCGTCGGCGGCGTCCTCGTCCGCCCGGGCGACGTGGTGCGCGCCGACGCCGACGGTGTGGTCGTGGTACGCCGGGAGGACGCGGCGGAGGCGGTCGCCCTGTCGCAGGAACGGGTCGACGCCGAGGCCGGGTACATCGCCGCCTACCGGGCGGGAAAGACCGTCATCGAGATGTGCGGTCTCGAACCGCTGCTGGCGGCGAAGGGGTTGGTCGTCGACGACGAGTGACCACGACAGATGGTGACGACGGTCACCGGTGGGCGCCCGCCCACCGGTGACCGTTGCCGTGTGTGCCTAGCCGTCGCTCCTGTAGACGGATATCCCGGTCAGCGTGGGCGTGTACTGCTCCGTCGCGATCTTCCCGGTGAGTGCCACCCGGAGCCGGGAGGTGGTGACGTCGCCGAAGCCGGTCACGGTCAGGTCGTGGCCGATGCCGGTGTCGCGGGTCGCGAAGGTGACCCAGCGGCCGGTGCCCGCGTCCCAGCGTTGCAGTTCGAACGACCGCACCCGGGGGTTGGTGCCCGCGTCGGTGTACTCGTCCAGATAGACCTGGTCGAAAGTGGTGTTCGCGCCGAAGTCGATGTCGAGCGTGATGGGATAGGACGCGTCGTCGGCGGCGGCCCAGCGGGTGGTGAGGCTGCCGTCGGTCAGCTTGTCGGCGGTGAGGGTGCCGTTCGCCCCGGGGTGGGTGGAACTGGCGGTGACCGGTTTGCCGAGCGCGAGGTCGACCCGGTTGTCCACCTCCTCTTCGATGGGATCGTTGTCGACCGGGTTCGGGACCTTCGGACCGATCAGGGTCTCCGCCATGCCGATGTCCGGTGCGCCGCCGTAGTAGATGTGCCTGCCCAGGAAGTCCTGGGTGCCCAGACGCGGGTTGTAGCGCCCGGCGTCGATGAGCGGTGAGTCGTCGCGCAGGGCGAAGTGGGCGGCGGCCTCCCGGATCCGGTTCACGCCCACCCCGGTGACATAGTCGGCCGGATCACCGACGAACCTCGGGTCGGCCCGCGGCCCGTCCGGGTCGGCCGGTTCCTGCGGGGAGTGGGTGCCGCCGGCCTCGTAGTAGTCGTTGTGCGCGAACACGGCCTGCCGCAGGGCGCCCGTCCGGCGGTACCACGTCGTCGGTTTCGTCTTCGAGGTGTTGTAGAAGACGTTGTTGAGGAAGTAGACGCGGCTCAGGAACGTCTCGTCGTGGACATAGTCGAGATCGGCGCCGTCGTAGACGAACGTGTTGTTCGTGAAATAGGTCGGCGCATAGTTCGTCGACAGCATGTTCTTCACGAGGACGCCGTTGTCGTTGACGCTCAGGTTGTAGCGGGCGATCGAGTTGGAGCTGTTGCCCATATAGGCCATCCAGCCCGCCGCGTTGTCGTGCGAGTAGTTGAACTGGTACGTGACGTTGAAGTTGGTGTATTCGAGATCCCAGGGCGTGCCGTCGTACTCGTTGTCCGGGCCGCCGTAGACCTCGTTGAACTGCATCACCGAGTCGGCGCCCGCCCACAGATAGAGCCCGCAGGACACCGCGTCGTAGCGCTCCAGGAAGCCGTTCACCTCGTTGTACTCGACCGTCATGTTCTTGGTGTTGGCGAGCTGGATCGCGCCCTGGCCGACGCTCTCCGCGTAGTTGTGGCCGATGTACACGTCACGGCTGTACAGATCGCGGGTACGCACCCACAACTGCTCCCAGCCCTCGTGCCACTTCCCGCTCTCGTCGTACTGACCGGCGTCCGCGCCGTCGGCCGCGAACCAGTTGAACGCGAACTGGACGGCGTGCAGTTCGACGTTCTCGAAGGTGTTGTTCTCGATCCGGACGTCCTTGAAGTAATAGCCGCCCGTGCCGTACTCCTTGTAGCCGCGGCTGCCGAAGACCTGGAAATTCACGGCGCCGTAGTGGATCTTCTGCCAGGTGCTCGGGCCGTCGAGGTTGTGGACGAACACATTCGAGATCCGGAAGTGGTCCATGACGCTGTCCGCGCCGCTCGCCAGGAGGTCGGCGTTGATCGAGACCATGATTCCGTCGCGGACGTACGTCCCCGTGGTGATGTCGGTCGCGAAGTCGTTGTCATTGGACAACTCGACGTTGTTGATGTCCCAGTACTGCTGATTGCGCAGCACGATGGCACCCGTCAGACCGACCGTCGCCGGATTCTTCGTGCCGTCCGCCCGGAACGGGTTCGGCACCTTTCCGTTCGTCGCGATGTACGGGCGTCGCGCGCTCGGGTCGCCGTAGGCCGAGATGGTGATCGGCCGGCCCGTGCTGCCCGAGCCCTTCGGCCACAGCTGCTCGTCCTGCCACTGCGCACCGGCCTTGAGCAGGACGCGGTCGCCGGGCGCGAACGTCTTCGCGTTCGCCTTGGCCAGGGTGCGCCAGGCGGTGCCCGGCGAGGTCCCGGCAGCGCTGTCGCGGCCGAGCGTGGCGTCGATGAAGTAGTCCTTGCCGCCGGTCGTGTTCGGCGAGTTGCCCGGCCAGGACGGCTTGATCTTGGCGGGGGCGCGATGCGGGGCCGTGCCGGCGTGCGCGGCGGGGACGAGCGCTCCGACGAGCAGTGCGGCGAGCAGGGCGACGAAGCCCACGTACAGCGACCGTACGGGAGGCGATCCGGTGTCGACGGGTCTCATGGCTGCACATCCTCTGCGTTGATGGCACCCAGCGCCGCGGAGTCGACATCGATGTCACCGTCGTCGACACGGCGCTGGAGGTACTGGTCGAACTTCTCCTCGACGAGCGACTGCCGGATCCGCTGGGCGTACGCGGCGAACGCCTTGTCCTCGTCGACGCTCCTGCCGTCGAGCTCGTAGTACGTGATCTGGCCGGTGCCCGGGACCGGGGCGGACACCTCGCCCGTCCTCAGCTTGCCGAGCACCGCCATGAGGTCCTGGTCGTGCGCGTTCAGGCCGGTGGAGCCGCTGCCGTCGTACGTGGCGGTCGTGAGCTTCGCCCCGGGCTCCTCGGGGGCCACGTCCGCGAGACGTTCGGCGGCGGCCACGCGGCGCTGGAGGCGGGTGGCGTGGTCCGAGGGGGCGTCGGCGGGCACCGGCACCACCAGCCGGGTGTACGTGTACGTGGTCGCGTTGGAGCTCCAGGCGTCCCGGTCGGTGTCGAACGCGTGCCGGACATCGGAGTCGGTGACCCGCAACGGGCCCCCGGTCTCCGCGCCGAGCCGTTTCTTCAGGCCGGTGGTGAGTTCGGTGAGCCGGTGGGTGTAGTACTCGTCGGCGGAGAACTCCGTGACGCCGTAGACGGTCCGGCCCTCGGTGACGGCCCGGGCCCGGGACTCGTTCTCCCGCTCCAGCTCCGCGAGGAAGTCCGCGTGGTCCACGGAGTCGATGAGCCCCTCTTCCTCGGCGAGGATCAGCGTGGTCTTGTCCCGGCGGATCTCGTCGAGCGCACGGGATTCGAGGCGTTGGAGCGCGGTCCTGTCACCGGCCTCGGCGTTCCAGTCGAGCGTGCCGCGCAGGCCGTACTCGTTGCGCAGCTCGTTCTGCACGGTCGGTGCCAACCGCCGCATGTGGAAGAGGAGTTCGTCGCGGGTGACGGGGTGGCCGTCGAGGGTGGCGACCCGGCTGCCGCTCTCGTCGTCACCGAGAAGCGTCACCCCGGTGATCAGCAGCGCGACCAGGGCGAGGCACGCGCCGACGATCAGGGCGATGGTTCCACGGGAAGTGCCTGTCTTCTTCATGACGCGGCCCCTATCGCGGTCACCCGGGCGAGAACCGGTGTGTCCCGGGACCGGTTCACCTCGACGCGTACGGTGTCGGCCTCGGTCGGAGGGAACGTCAGGATGCGCTGGTGGCCCACCGAGTCGGCCTCGACGAGGGGCGTCCACCGGCCGTCCCGGTGGCCCCGGACGACGAGGTGCTCGATGCGCTGCCCCTGAGCGATGTCCTCGCCCAGGACGACCGCCTCGACCAGCTGGGGCCGAGGGAAGGCGAGAGTCACGGTGGTCAGGGGGCCTGGGCCGCCCGGGGTGCCGTACGAGACCGTCTCGGTCGCCTCGACGCCTCGCGCGCGGAAGTCCCTGATCCTGCGCCCGAGTTGGTCGAGGACCGCCACGTCGGCGTCCCGTAGGAGCCCGTCCCTGGCCGGCGGGACGTTGAGCAGGAAACAGGAGTTGCCGCCGACCGAGCGCAGATAGATGGTGAACAGCTCGTCCGGGGAGCGGACTTGGGTGTCCTCGGCCGGGTGGTGGAACCAGCCGGGCCGGATCGAGGTGTTGACCTCGGCCGGGTACCAGACCAGGTCGTCCTCGTGCCCGGCGAGGGCGGCGCGGCTGCCGAGGTCGCGGTCGTCGCTGCGGACCAGGCGGGCGAAGGTCCCGTCGTCGGCCCGCTGCGAACGGTCGGCGGTCCGCTCGGCGTCCTGGAGGGCGCGCGGCACGACACTCCACTCGTCGGGGCGGGTCTGACCGGCCTCGTTGCCGCACCAGCGGACATCGGGCCCGCACACACTGATCACCGCGTCCGGCTGCAGCTCGCGGACCACCGCGTAGTACCGCTCCCAGTCGTAGAACTGCCGCTTGCCATGGGGGCCTTCGCCGTTCGCGCCGTCCAGCCAGACCGAGAACACCGGCCCGTACCGGGTGAGCAGCTCGGTGAGCTGGGCGACATAGAAGTCGTCGTACGCGGTCCCGGAGCCGTACGACGCCTCGGTGCGGTCCCAGGGGGAGAGGTAGATGCCGAACCGCAGCCCGTGCCGGCGTGCCGCGTCGGCCACTTCCGCGACCACGTCGCCCCGGCCGTCCCGCCACGGCGACGAGGCGACCGAGTAGGACGTGACGTCGCTCGGCCAGAGACAGAACCCGTCATGGTGCTTGCAGGTGAGGATGACACCGGTCATTCCGGCGCTCTTGAGCGCCGCCATCCACTGGTCGGCGTCGAGCCCGGCCGGGTCGAACAACGCCGGGTCGTCGTGGCCCTCGCCCCACTCCCGGTCCGTCATCGTGTTCATACCGAAGTGGACGAACCCGTAGAACTCCATGGCCTGCCAGGCGAGTTGGCGCTCGCTGGGCCGGATCGCGGCCAGTGCCCGTCCGGTGCCGGCGGCCGTGGTCATCGGAACCGCCGGTTGTACGAGGCGAGCAGGGCCAGCAGCCCGGCCAGGGCGGCGAGCATGACCAGGAGGCTGTCCCACCCGACCGTCGTGCGCGCGGTGACGACGAGCGTGACGCAGGCCGCCGCGACGAGCGTACGGGCGGCGACCAGCAGCGCCGTACGCGTCGATTCCTTCATGCCCTTCATGCCCTTCAGGTTCGGCATGTTTCGCATTCCTTCCGCTGGTGGGAGCGGTCAGCCCTTCACCCCGCCGGACGCCATGCCCTCGATGTGCCGGCGCTGGACGACCGCGTAGAGGAGGAGGACGGGGACGATGACGATGACCATGCCGGCGTAGAGACGCCCGTAGTCGGCCGCCGCCTTCTGCGCCGTGAACAGGTTGAGCAGACCGACCTGCAAGGTCTTGCCCTCGCCGGGGAGGAGGGTGAGGGCGATGATGAAGTCGTTCCAGTAGGCGAGGAAGTTGAAGAGGATCACGGTGGTGACCGCCGGACGCGCCATCGGCAGCATGACGGTGGTCATGATCCGGAAACGGGACGCTCCGTCCAGTGCGGCGGCCTCCTCGTACTCGACCGGGATCGACCGGAAGTACGCGGTGAGCAGATAGATGGTGAACGGGATCGACGTGGCCGCGTAGACCAGGGAGAGGACGGCGGGGTTGTCGATGAAGAAGCCGCCGGGGAAGACGTCGATGAGCGAGCGGTCCCAGTCGACGAGCATCAGGAAGATCGGGACGACGATGTAGTTGACGTTGACGAACAGCCCGGCCAGGAGCGCGAGTTCGACGAGGCGGCGGCCCCGGAACTCGTAGCGGGCGATGACGTACGCGGCCGGCACGGAGACCGCCAGGACGAACACCAGGCCGAGCGCCGTGACGAACACGGAGGTCAGGAAGTACTGGCCCATGTGCGCGGTGACGAAGGCGTCGACGTAGTTCTGGATGTGCAGGCCCTCGGGCAGCGTCCAGGGGCTGCCGAAGAACTCGCGCTTCTCCTTGAGCGAGGCCAGCAGCACCCAGGCGACCGGCACGGCGACGGCGAGCGCGAGGGCGATGACGAGCGTGTGGGTGAGCCCACGGCCGATGCGCGGGCGGGACGAGGTGGGCGTGGTCATGGTCGGGGTGTCCGTCCTCAGTACTGGAGGGGCTCGCGCCGCGTCGCCCGGCTCACCAGGAGCGACACGAGGAACGAGAACGCGAAGATGACGACACCGATGGCCATGCCGTAGCCGTACGACGAATTCGTGTACGCCTGCTTGTACATATAGCTCAGCAGGACCTCGGAGGAGCCGTCCGGTCCGCCGCCGGTCATCGCGCGGACGAGGACGAAGCTGAGGTTGACGGCGCTCATGATGAAGAAGGTCAGCGTCGTGCGGAGGTTCTCCCAGATCAGTGGCAGGGTGACGGCGAAGAACTGCCGGGCGGGAGAGGCGCCGTCGAGCGCGCTCGCCTCGTACAGCTCCTCCGGGATGCTCGCCATGCTCGACATGTAGAGAACCATGTAGTAGCCGAGCGACTGCCAGACCATGGCGACGGCGACGGAGTAGAGGACCACTTTCTGGTTGCCCAGCCACACCTGTTGCAGACCGTCGAGGGACAGCAGCCGGAGCGTGCCGTTGAGCAGGCCGTTCTCCTGGTCGTAGACGGCGGAGAAGATCGCCGCGATCACGACCACCGAGAGCACGTTCGGGATGTAGAGCACGAACCGGTAGAGGTTGCGTCCGCGCAGCCGCTGCCGGGTCATGATCGCGGCGAGGAACAGGCCCATGCCCATGGTCACGACGGTCACCACGACCAGCAGCGCGACCGTGTTCTGGAACGCGCGCACGAACTGCTTGTCGTCGAGGAGGGCACGGAAGTTGTCGAGCCCCACGAACCGCATGTCCGGGGAGAACCCGCTCCAGGTGTAGAGCGACATCCGGAACACGTTCAGGGTCGGGACGATCATGAACACCGCGAACAGCACCAGCGCGGGCAGCAGACACAGGAGCACGAAGCGGGTGTCGGCGCGGCGACGGGCCGGAGGACGGGTGCCGCCGCGCCGGGAACTCCCGGCGGGTGGTGCCGGATCGGACTTCGAGACGCTGTTCGGCGTGCCGGTGGGTGGGGTGGCGGAGGTCGTCACCGTGCCTGTCCTCACCTCAACTGCCCGCCTGCCGCAGTTTCTCGCTCGCCTCGTTCAGCGCGGACTGCCACTTGTCCTCGGTGGTGTCGCCGCTGATGATGCTGTTCGCGGTGTCGAAGAGCGTGGCCTTGATGTCGACGCCCTCGACGGGCGCGGTGCTCGCGAACCCGCCCACCAGCGCGGCGACCGACGGGTCCTCGTACACCTTGTAGAACTCGGCGTTCTCGGCCGACAGACTGTCCGCGATGCCCTCGACCGGCTGGATCGCGTTCGACTTCGCGAAGATCTTCGCCGCCTCGTCGGAGTACAGATAGGCGATGAACTCCTTGGCCGCGTCCTTGTGCTGGGCCGCGCTCGGCACCCACACCGACTCGACCGAGGTGGTGATGTACCGCTTGCCGCCCGTGGTGACCGCCGGCAGCGGAGTCAGGCCCCACTGGAAGCCGTCGGCGCGCGGGGCGTCCGCCATCTCGCCGACGATCCACGTGCCGTTCGGCATGAACAGCGCCTTGTCGTCGAGCACCAGCTGCTGGTTCTTGGTGAAGTCCTGCTCGTTGGCGTACCCGACCGTCGCCGGCGCGGCGTAACCCAGCAGCTTCGTGGTGATGTCGAGCGCCTTCCGGGCGTTCGCCGACTTCCAGACGTCCTTCTTGTACGTCATCACGTCGGTGTAGAACCGCTCCCCGCCGACATCGGCGAGCAGCGCGAAGAAGTACGAGTCGAGGTACCCGGCGGTCGGGTAGGTGAACAGGGGTATGCCCTGCTTCTTCGCGGTGTCGCCGAGCGCGAACATCTCGTCCCAGGTGGCCGGGACCTTCCAGCCCTTCTCCTCGAACAGACCCTGGTTGTGGAAGAGCCCGGTGGGCGCGTAGTACATCGGCATCAGATACGTCTGGTCCGTGCCGTACGGGTTGGTGTTGAGGTTGCCGACGATGCCCTCGGTGAGCTTGTCCCCGACGGTCGTGTCCTCGCCGGGCACCTTCTCCTTGAGCACCGGGGTGAGGTCTTCGAGGGCCCTGTCCTTGATGAGGGTCTCGGTGAGAGCGGCCTTGCGGCCCTGGCCGAGCACCACGACGTCCGGATACCGGCCCGCCTTCATGTTCGGGGTGATCTCGTCCTCGATGCTCTTCGAGATCTGCAACTCGACATCGATGTCGGGGTGCGAGGCCTCGTACGCCTTGATGACCTGCGTGTACATGTCCCGGCCGTAACCGCCTTCGAGGGCGGCGACCTTGAGAACCGTCTTGCCGGAGTCCGAGCCGCTCCCGCCGGCCGAGCAGCCGGCGAGCAGTCCGAGCACTGTGACCGCGGCGCCCGTGAGGACGAGCGATCTCCTCATGTGAGGTCCTTCCCGTGGACGGCTGCCCACCTGGCTGCGAGAGATCTGGATCACATGGCGATCCGCTGTTGTTACGGTGGCACCGATAACATGACAGCGCAAGAGGCTCACGAGAGGGAGTTGCCGAACGGACGGGCCCGGGGCCGGTGTTGTGCGGGGCCTGGAACGGGGCGTGCGGTGACGGTCGGTCAGGAGGAGCGCGGGGGTGCCGTGGAGGCGCGAACCGTCAGCGACGCGGTGACCACGGAGGCGTCGACATCGGCCTCGTCGCCGTGCAGGAGCAGGTCGACGGCCGCCGCGCCGTAGCGGTAGAAGTCCTGCCGGACGGTGGTCAGCGGGGGCGAGCTGTAGGCCGAGAGGGCGATGTCGTCGACGCTGACGAGGGACACGTCGTCGGGCACCGACCGGCCCCGCTCGTGCAGGGCGCGGATCACCCCGAAGGCCATCTCGTCGCTCGCGACGAACACCGCCGTGACCTCGGGGATCATCGCGATGATCTGCCCCTGCCGGTGACCGGAGTCGGGCGACCAGTCACCCTCCAGGATCGGCGGCGGCTCGATCCCGGCCGCCGTCAGGCACTCCTGCCAGCCCTGCCGCCGCCGGCGCGCCTCGATCCACTCGTCCGGGCCCGAGATGTGCCAGACCTGACGGTGCCCCAGGTCGAGCAGATGCTGGGTGGCGACCCGGCCCGCCTCCTGCTGGTCGATGCCGAGCACCCGGGCGCCCGCCGTGCGCGAGCCGTCGAGGGTGACGGTCGGGATGTCGCGGGTGATGTCCTCCATCTTCCGCGTCACGGAGATGAGGGGCACGGCGATCACGAAGCCGTCCACGCCCTGGTCGGCCAGCTTGGACAGGGACTGCTCCATCAGGCCCGTGTCCAGCGCGGCGATGGTCGCGATGCTCACCGCGTACCCGGCCGCGCCGGCCGCCGCCTCGACACCGGCGGTCACCGCCGAGCGCGAGTAGTACCCGCCCGACGCCAGCAGCACCAGGCCGATGGTGTGGCTGCGGCCCGAGGAGAGCGCCCTGGCGGCACTGTTGAAGCGGTAGCCGACCTGCTCCACGGCGGCGAGCACGCGCCGCCTGGTCTCCGGATTCACGTTCGGTGAGCCGCGGAGCGCACGCGAGACGGTCTGCGCCGACACCCCGGCGGCCCGCGCCACATCGGCCATGCTCGGCTGCCTGAGCCTCGCGGTCTCCTCGGACATGGTGCTCCCCTCCCGCGGACGGCCCGCGGTGTCGTTCACCGGATTCTATCGACCTTGTTACACATGGCACCGATAACATAGGCTCAGTTCGTGACTGAGCCGACCACGACACCCCTCTGCCCGGCCCACACCACAACCGATGCGGCGCGCGGTACGACGAGCGGCACGGCGAGTACGGCGGCCGAAGCGGTCGTCACCGGCGCCACCGGTGCGCTCACCTGGGGCGGGCGCCGCCTGTACCGGCACGGCGAACCGCATAGCATCCTCTCCGGCGCGCTGCACTACTTCCGGGTCCACCCCGACCTCTGGCGGGACCGGATCCGCCGCCTCGCCGACCTCGGCCTCAACACCGTCGACACCTATGTGCCGTGGAACTTCCACCAGCCCCGCGAGGACGAGCCGCCCCGCTTCGACGGCTGGCGCGACCTCGAACGGTTCGTCCGCACGGCGGGGGAGGAGGGCCTCGACGTCATCGTCCGCCCCGGCCCCTACATCTGCGCGGAGTGGTCCAACGGCGGCCTGCCCAGCTGGCTCACCGCCCGCGACCTCGCGATCCGCAGCTCCGACCCGGCGTTCACCACCCCCGTCGGCCGCTGGTTCGACGACCTGGTGCCGCGTATCGCCGCACTCCAGGCGTCCGAGGGCGGCCCGGTCGTGGCGGTGCAGATCGAGAACGAGTTCGGCAGCTACGGCGACGACCACGCCTATCTGCGCTGGAACCGCCGGGCCCTCGCCGAACGCGGCATCCGCGAGCTGCTGTTCACCGCCGACGGCCCCACCGAACTGATGCTGGACGGCGGCACCCTGCCCGGCACCCTCACGGCCGTCACCCTGGGCTCCAAGCCCGACCACGCCCGAGGACTCCTCGCGGACCGCCGACCGGACGAACCCTTCGTCGTCGCCGAGTTCTGGAACGGCTGGTTCGACCACTGGGGAGAACCGCACCACGTCCGAGGTGTGGACAGCGCGGTGCAGACCCTCCGCGACATCGTCGCCGACGGCGGCAGCGTGAGCGTCTACATGGCCCACGGCGGCACCAACTTCGGCCTCTGGGCGGGCGCCAACGACCACGAGGGCCGTCTCGAACCCGTCGTCACCAGCTACGACTCCGACGCGCCGATCGCCGAGGACGGCGGCCTCACCGCCAAGTTCCACGCCGTACGCGAGGCGCTCGGCGCCCGGGGCCCGCTCCGGTCACCCCCGCGCCTGCCGACCCTGCCCCCGGCCCGCCTCCCGCTCGTCCACCACGCCGATCTGCTCCCCGGCCTGCGCGCCGTACCGGCCCCGACCACGACCGCGCCCCGCCCCGCCTCCTTCGAACAGCTCGGCCTCGACGCGGGCATGGTCCTCTACACCGCGCACCCCCGTGTCCCGCCGGGCGCACACCGGCTCGTCCTCACCGACGTACGGGACCGGGCCCTGGTCTTCGTCGACGGCACCTTCACCGGGGTCGCCGATGCCGGCTCCCCGGAACTCCGCGTCGACGGAACCGGCGAGGTCGTACGCCTGGAGATCCTCGTCGAGAACCTCGGACGGGTGAACTACGGTCCCGGCATCGGCGGACACAAGGGCCTGCTCGGTCCGGTCCTCCTCGACCGGCGGATCGTGCAGGGCTGGGAGAGCGTGCCGGTGGCGCTCCAGGAGTGGGCCGCCGGGGAGCTGGCGGAGGCGGTCGCGGCCGGGCCCGCGCGCACGGGCGCCGGGTTCGCGGTCGCCGAACTGCGGGTCGACACACCCGCGGACACCTTCCTCGCCCTGCCGGGGTCGTGTCGGGGCCTCGTCTGGGTCAACGGCTTCCTCCTCGGCCGCCACTGGGAGATCGGGCCGCAGGTCACGCTGTACTGCCCGGCACCCCTGCTGCGCGCCGGAGCGAACACCGTGACGGTCCTCGAACTGGAACGGCTCGGTGGGGAACTGGAGTTGCGGGCGGGTCCCGAGCTGGGACCGCCGGAGGAGTACGTTGAGGAGTTCGACTGACCGGAGCGGTGGGCCCGGTCACGCGGTGAGGGGAAAGGGCGAGACGTCATGCCCGAGGGATGGCAGTGGGACCGCACCCTCTTCCAGGGCAGCGCGGCCTACTACGAGCGAGGCCGGCTCCCGTACGCCGCCGGATTCCCCGAAGCGCTCGCCGGGGCCCTGGGTCTGGACGGCCGGGGCCGACTCCTCGACGTCGGCTGCGGCCCCGGGATCGTGCTGCTGCCGATGGCACGGTTCTTCACGGAGGCGGTCGGCGTCGATCCGGACGAGGACATGCTCGCCGAGGCCGAGCGCCGGGCCGTACGCCGAGGGGTGACCAACGCGCGCTGGGTGGCCGCCCGTGCCGAGGACCTGCCGGCGGGCCTGGGGGAGTTCCGGGCCGTGGTGTTCGCGCAGTCCTTCCACTGGACGGACCGTGAGCGCGTCGCGGCCACCGTGCTGGAGATGCTGGAACCGGGCGGCGCGCTCGTCCACGTCAGCGATCTCAAGGACCCGCTTCCGGACCCGGCGTCTCCGCCGTCGCCCGCGCCACCGTACGACCGCGTCGCCGACCTGGTCCGCCGATACCTCGGCCCGGTGCGTCGCGCGGGGCAGGGAGTGCTCGTCGACGGGACACCCGGCGGGGAGGGCCCCATCATCGAACGCGCCGGGTTCGAGGGCTACGGACGACTCGTGGTGCCGGCCGGGGAAGTCGTCACACGCACCGCGGACGACATCGTCGCGTGGACGTTCTCCCGGTCCGACGCGGCGCCGCATCTGTTCGGCGACAGGCAGGCGGACTTCGAGCGGGACCTGCGCGCGCTCCTGGAGGAGACGGCCCCCGACCACCGTTTCGCGGAGCGCCTTCCGGCCACCGAGATCAGGACATGGCGGAAGCCACCGAGGTGAAGCCACCGACCACGGCGGCCCGCCGCGTTGTCGGTGGCCGCTGTTAGTCTCCCGGCCGGGGAGATCGAGACGTACCGGTGCGGGGGTGGGGGCGGATGAGCGGTCTGGCGTGTCCGCTGTGCGGTCGGCAGGTGGCGGCGACACGGCAGGGGATGGCCCGGCATCAGCGGGAGGACGGCCGACCGTGCCTGCCGGACGGCGGCGCCGCTGGGCCCAGCATCCCCGCTGTCGGCTGCGCCTGCGTGGCCGTGAGCGTGGTCGTGGCGGTCGCGTTCAGCTCGTGGGCGGTGCTGTGGGTGGGCCTGCTCGCGTCGGTGGGGGCGATCGTCTGGAACGCGAACTTCAGCACCGCCGCCCGCGTGGCCGCCGCGGACCGGCGGGCGATCCAGTTGGTCAGTGAGGGGGCGGCGTCGGCGGACACCGGCCCGCCCGTGCGGGACATCGAGGCGGAGGCGGAGCGGCTCCTGGCGGAGTTGCCGCCGCTGGGCGCCACGGTCGAGGACGCGATCGCCGCGTGCATGGCCCGGCTGATCCCCTACGACCCCCAGCCGCTCGCGGTGCGGTTCACCAAACTGGCCCGTGCCCATGTCGCCGCCGACGAGCGGATACTCGGCCTGGCCGTCGGCCCCGAGCAGGGTGCCGCCGGCAGCGCCCGGGCGCTCGCGGTCCTCACCGACCGGGCGTTGGTGGTGAAGGACCGGGACGTCGTCTACCGCGACGACGCCCCGGAGGTTCAGCCCGGCGCGCCCGGCTTCCTCGCCTCCGGCGCGCGTACGTTCCTCTTCTCCGCCAACCACGGCCTGGAGACGGCCGTCGCCGCCCGCGAACTCGCCGCCTCGTCCCGCCGTACGGCGACCGTGCCCTCCGGCCGGCCGCCCGAGCGGCTGATCCGCGAGGCCCGCGACGCCGAGCTGATCGCCGCCGAGTGGATGCGCTACCTCGGCTTCGCCGACGCGGTCGCCACCCCGGTCGGCGCGGACGGCGGTATCGACGTGGTCAGCGCCCGCGCCGTCGCCCAGGTGAAGCTGGAGGGCAAGGCCACCGGCCGCCCGACCGTGCAGCAACTCCACGGCGTCGCCGCGCACGAGGGGAAGACCGGCGTCTTCTTCTCCGCCGCCGGGTACACCCCGCAGGCCCGCACCTGGGCCCAGACCAGCGGGACACTCCTGTTCCGCTTCGACCGCCAGGGCGGGGTGGAGGCGGTCAACGCGGTCGCGCATGAACTGTTGGCCGAGGCGGACGCGCGAGCCGAGCGGTAGCCGGGCCGGGGGGCGAGACCGAGTCAGCGCTCGGCGGGCGCGGCGGGACGTGCCGTCGTCAGGGTCTCGGTGAGCAGCCGGAGTACCTGGGGGGCCTGGTCGACCAGGTAGAAGTGGCCGCCCGGGTACGTGTGCGTCGTGAAGGCGCCGGTCGTGTGGTCCTGCCAGGCGTGTACGTCGTCCAGGGGGGCCTTGGGGTCGCTGGTGCCCACCAACGCCGTGATGGGGCAGGCGACTTGGTGGATACGGCCGGGGCGGTAGAGCTCGGCGGCGCGGTAGTCGTTGCGCAGGGCGGGGAGGATCATCCGGAGCATCTCGTCGTCGCCGAGGATGCGGGTGTCGGTGCCGGCGAGGCGCTTTATCTCCGCGAGGAGGGCCTCGTCGCCCCGGCGGTGCACATCGTCCTCGGGGCGGAAACGGGACGGGGCGCGCCGGCCCGAGGCGAAGAGCATCGTCGGCACCACACCGGCCTGTCGCTCCAGAAGGCCCGCGAGTTCGAAGGCGAGGGACGCGCCCATGCTGTGGCCGAACAGGGCGAGGGGACGGTCCGCCTCCCGGACGACCAACGGCAGGAGGCGGTCGGCGAGTTCGGGGATCGTCTCGACACAGGGTTCCAGGCGGCGGTCCTGGCGGCCCGGGTACTGCACCGCGAGCACGTCGATCCGTGGGGAGAGGGCCTGGGACACGGGAAAGTAGAAGCTCGCCGATCCTCCGGCGTGCGGCAGGCACAGCAGCCGCACCGCACTGTCCGGGGCGGGGTGGTAGCGGCGGATCCACAGATCCCTGTCCTCGGTCTGCACGGTCACCTGGTGGCTCCGGGGGCTCGGGGCTGGCGGTCCTCGGACGCTAACAGCCGACGGTGACCGGCCGGCTCCCGTCGGCCCCCTGACCCCACCCCTAACCTCCGAGGCCTAGGTCAGGGGTGTCGCGACGCGGCCGTGATCCTTTCTACTTGAATCTCCCAATATCCAGGACGCTCGGCCCGCCGTCCTGCGGCAGCCGCTGCCCGCTCCCTGGTGAACATCCGCACGGCTCCGACCCCAGGGGGTTCCAGTGACGGACGAAGCACGCCTCGTCGAGTACATCCGCACCATGACGGGCGACCTGCGCAAGGCGCACCGACGGCTCAAACAGCTGGAGGACGCCGACAGCGAACCCATAGCCATCGTCGGTATCGGATGCCGTTTCCCCGGCGGTATCACCGGCCCCGACGACCTGTGGCGGCTGGTCGACGAGGACCGGGACGCCGTAGGGGCGATGCCCGACGACCGGGGCTGGGACTTCGAGGCCCTGTTCGCCGACGGCGACGACCGGCTCGGCACCAGCCGGGCCCGCGAAGGGGCCTTCCTCTACGACGCCGGTGAGTTCGACGCCGGGTTCTTCGGGATCTCACCGCGCGAGGCCCTCGCCATGGACCCGCAGCAGCGCCTGCTCCTCGAAGTGACCTGGGAGGCGCTGGAACACGCCCAGATCGTGCCCGCCACCCTCGCCGGCAGCCGCACCGGCGTCTACGCCGGGATCATGTACCACGACTACGGCGGCGAACTGTCCACCCTCCCCGACGAGGCCCAGGGCCTGTTGAGCACCGGTATAGCCGGCAGCGTGGTCTCCGGCCGGGTCGCCTACACCCTCGGTCTCGAAGGCCCCGCCCTCACCGTCGACACGGCCTGCTCCTCCTCCCTGGTCACCCTGCACCTGGCCGCCCAGTCGCTGCGGTCCGGCGAGTGCGACCTCGCGCTGGCCGGCGGTGTCACCGTCATGTCCAGCCCGTTCACCTTCGTCGAGAGCACCCGGCAGGGCAATGTCGCCCCCTACGGCCGCTGCCGGTCCTTCGCGGACGCCGCCGACGGCACCGCGTGGGGCGAGGGCGCGGCCGTACTGGTTGTGGAGCGCCTCTCGGACGCCCGGCGCCACGGCCACCAGGTCCTCGCCGTGATCCGGGGCACCGCAGTCAACCAGGACGGCGCCTCCAACGGCCTCACCGCCCCCAACGGCCCCTCCCAACAGCGCGTCATCCGCCAGGCGCTGGCCAACGCCCGGCTGACCGCCGCCGACGTGGACGTCGTCGAGGGACACGGCACCGGCACCCGGCTCGGCGACCCCGTGGAGGCGCAGGCGCTGCTGGCCACGTACGGCGCGGAGCGGCCCGACGGGCAGCCGCTGTGGCTGGGGTCGGTGAAGTCCAACCTGGCGCACCCCCAGGCCGCCGCCGGAGCCGCCGGTGTCATCAAGATGGTGATGGCGATGCGGCACGGGCGACTGGCCCGCACGCTCCATGTCGACCGGCCGTCACCCCAGGTGGACTGGACCGCCGGCGCCGTCGAACTCCTCACCGAGCCCCGCGACTGGCCCGCCCTCGACCGGCCCCGCCGTGCCGCCGTCTCGTCGTTCGGCGTGGGCGGCACCAACGCGCATGTGATCGTCGAGCAGGCCCCGGCGGAGGAGGCCGACGCGGTGTCGGCCGACGCGCTGTCGGCCGGCGGGGGTGCGGTCGCCGCTACCGATGGGGTGCGCGCAGCCCACGACGAGGCGCTCGACGCCGTCCCGGCCGCCCAGCCCCTGCCCGCCGTGCCCGTCTTCGTCTCCGCCCGTGACGGTGACGCCCTGCGGGCGCAGGCCGACAGGTTGCACGTGCACGTGACCCGGACCACCGCCGAGGGGGACGGCCCCCGGCTGCTCGACCTCGGCCTCGCCACCGCCACCACACGTGCCGCGCTCGAACACCGGGCCGTGGCCGTCGTGACGGACGGCGACGATCTCGCCCGCGCCCTGACGGCCCTGGGCTCCGGAGAACCTGCCCCCGGCCTGGTGACGGGCCTGGCCGACGAACAGGTCTGTGCCTTCCTGTTCACCGGTCAGGGTGCCCAACGACCCGGCATGGGGCGGGAGTTGGCGACGGTCTTCCCGGTCTACGCGCAGGCCCTCGACGCCGCCTGCGCGGAACTCGACGCCCACCTGGAACAGCCCCTGCGCGACCTGATGTTCGCCGAACCCGGCACCGACGCCGCCGCGCTGCTGGACGAGACCCAGTACACCCAGGCGGCGACCTTCGCGATGGAGGTGGCGCTCTTCCGGCTGGTGGAGAGCTGGGGGGTGACACCCCGCTATCTGGCCGGGCACTCCATCGGCGAACTGGCCGCCGCCCATGTGTCCGGCATGCTGACGCTGCCCGACGCCTGTGCCCTGGTGGCCGCGCGCGGCCGGCTCATGCAGGCGCTCCCGGCGGGCGGCGCCATGGTCGCCCTGGAGGCCACCGAGGACGAGGTCGCGCCACTGCTCGCGGGGCAGGAGACCGCCGTCGCGCTGGCCGCCGTCAACGGCGAGCGGTCCGTCGTGGCCTCGGGCACGGCCGCCGCCGTCGCCTCGATCGCCGAGCACTTCACCGGCCTCGGCCGCCGCACCCGGCAGCTGCGCGTGTCCCACGCCTTCCACTCACCGCTCATGGACCCCATGCTCGACGACTTCCGTGACGTCGTACGGAAGCTGGAGTTCCGACCGCCGGCCGTCCCCGTCGTCTCCAGCGTCACCGGCGCCCCGCAGAACGACGAGGAGTGGCGGTCGCCGGAGTACTGGGCCCGCCAGGTCCGGGACACCGTGCGCTTCCACGACGTGACCCGCGCGCTGCGGAAGGCGGGCGTCACCGCGCAGTTCGAACTCGGCCCCGACGCCGCGCTCACCGCCATGGCGGACGCCGACGAGGGCGCCCTCCCCACCGTCGCGGCGCAGCGCCGCGACCAGCCCGAGACCCGCGCCCTCGTCACCGCGCTCGCCCGACTGCACGCCCGTGGCGTCCCGGTGGACTGGGCGGCCTTCTTCGCGGGCCGCGGCGCACGACGGGTACCGCTGCCGACGTACGCCTTCCAGCGGCGGCACTACTGGCTGCGGCCCAAGCCGGGCGCGACCGCCTCCACGGGCGCGGCCGGGCTGCCCACCGCCGGGCACCCCCTGCTGGGCGCCGCCGTCACCGTGGCCGGCACCGGCACCCTGCTGCTCACCGGACGCCTCGGCCTGGACACCCACCCCTGGCTGGCCGACCACGCGGTCGGCGGCGCGGTCCTCGTCCCCGGCACCGCCCTGCTGGAACTGGCCCTGCACGCCGCCTCCCGCCTGGAGGCCACGACCCGAACGGCCCTGGCCGTCGGCGAACTCGTCCTCCAAGCCCCCCTGATCCTGCCCGCCACCGGCGGCGTACGGGTCCAGGTCGTCGTCGACGGGCCCGACGACGACGGGCGGTGCGCCTTCCGTGTGGTCTCCCAGCCGGAGTCCGCCGACGGCGACGAGTGGACCACCCACGCCGACGGCGTCATCGGCGCCGAAGAGACCGAAGAGACCGCAGAGGCCGGCGGGCCCGAAAGGCCCGGCGCGCAAGGGGGATCGGGGGCTTCCTGGCCCCCGGCCGACTCCACCGCCGTCGACACGGACTGCCTCTACGCCGACTTCGCCGCCGGCGGCTTCGCCTACGGCCCGGCCTTCCAGGGAGTACGGCGGGCCTGGCGGCACGGCGACGAGGTGTACGCCGAGGTCGTCCTGCCCGAACCGGTCGCGGGCGCCGCCGACTTCGCGCTGCACCCCGCGCTCGCCGACGCGGCCCTGCACGCGGCCGTGTTCGCGGGCGGCGCGTTCGCCGAGGCGGCCGGGCAGGCGCGGCTGCCGTTCGTCTGGGACGGGGTGACCCTGCACGCCACCGGCGCCACCGCGCTGCGCGTCCGTATCACCCCCACAGGACCGGACAGTTTCGCCCTCGCGCTCGCCGATCCGACGGGCACCCCGGTGGCGACGATCCGCTCGCTGACCGTCCGCGCCGCCCCCGACCTCGCCGCCCCGGCCCCCGCCGCCGCGTCGACCGACGAACTCCACCTCCCCGGCTGGGAGACGGTGCCGCTGCCCGCCGAATCCGCCGCCCCGGCCGGCCGCTGGGCCCTCGTCGGGGACCCGGGCCGACTGCCCGACCTGCCCGAAGCCACCCTCCACCCCGACCCGGCCACCGCCGCGCGGGACGCCGACCAGGTCGTCCTCGCCCTCGACGCAGCCCTGCCGCCCGGCACCGACCCCGGCGACACCGAGGCCGTGGCCGCCGTGCACACCGTGACCGCGCGGGCGCTCGACACCGTACGGGACCGGCTGGCCGACTCCGCCGACTCGGGCGCCGCCCGGCTGATCGTGCTGCTGCGGGGCGCCGTACGCGTCGGGGACGAGGAGGACGCCCCCGATCCGGTGGCCGCCGCCGTGTGGGGGCTGCTGAGTTCCGCCGCGCACGAGAACCCCGACCGGATCGCCGTCGTCGACTGGGACGGTGACGAGGCGTCGGCCGCAGTCCTCACCCGGGCCGTGGCGTTCCCGGAACCCCGGCTCGCCCTGCGCGCCGGCACCGTCCACGCGCCCCGGCTGGTCCCCCTCTCCCGCGACACCGCGCTGCTGCCGCCCGCCGGGCCCGGCCCGTGGGTCCTCGACCGGGCGGGCGACGGCGCCACCATCGACGACCTCGCCCTCGTCCCGGCCCCCGAGGCCCTGACCGCACCGCTCGGCCCCGGCCAGGTACGGGTCGACGTACGCGCCTCCGGCGTGAACTTCCGGGACGTCGTCGTCGCCCTCGGCCTCGTCGACGGACTGCGCGGCCTCGGCGGCGAACTCGCCGGTGTGGTCACGGCCGTCGGCCCCGACGTGACCGGCGTCGCGCCCGGCGACCGGGTCCTCGGTCTGGGCCCCGCCACCTTCGGCCCGGTCGCCGTCACCGACCACCGCTGGCTGGCCCCGATGCCCGACGGCTGGACCTTCGAACAGGCCGCCGCCGTACCCATCGCCTACCTCACCGCCTACTACGGCCTCGTTGACCTCGCCGGGGTCCGGCCCGGCCAGAAGGTACTGGTCCACGCCGGCGCCGGAGGCGTCGGTACCGCCGCCGTGCAGCTCGCCCGGCATCTGGGCGCCGAGGTGTACGCCACCTCCAGCGCCGGAAAGCGGCACGTGCTGCGGGCCGCCGGGCTCGACGACGCCCACACCGCCGACTCGCGCAGCCTCGGCTTCGCCGACCACTTCCGGGAGAGCACCGGCGGGCAGGGCATGGACGTCGTCCTGGACTGTCTCGCCGGGGAGTTCGTCGACGCGGGCCTCGGACTGCTGCCCCGGGGCGGGCACTTCCTGGAGATGGGCAAGACCGACATCCGCGACCCCCAGGCCGTGGCCGCCGCCCACCCCGGCGTCACCTACCAGGCGTACGACCTTCAGGAGGCGGCCCCCGACCGGATGCGCGAGATGCTCCGGGCGGTCCTCGACCTCTTCGCCGAGGGAGCGCTCACCCCGCCGCCGCTGACCGTCTGGGACATCCGCCGGGCCCGCGACGCCTTCCGCGCGCTCAGCCAGGCGAAACTCGTCGGCAAGGCCGTCCTCACCGTCCCGCGCGGGCCCGACCCCGAGGGCACCTTCGTCGTCACCGGCGCGAGCGGCCACCTCGGCGGCCTCGTCGCCCGGCACCTCGTCACCCGCCACGGCGCCCGGCATCTGCTGCTCCTCAGCCGCCGTGGCCCCGACGCCCCGGGTGCGGCCGAGCTGGAGGCCGGCCTGCGCGCGGCAGGCGCCGACGGCGTCACCACCCTCTCCTGCGACCTCGCCGACCGCGACGCCCTGCGCACCGCCCTGGCCGCGCTCCTCCCCGGCCGGCCGGTCACGGCGGTCGTGCACACCGCCGGACTCCTCGACGACGGCATCGCCGCCGGCCTCACCGACGAGCAACTCCACCGCGTCCTGCGCCCCAAGGTCGACGCCGCCGCGAACCTCGACGCGGTCACCCGCGAACTCGGCCACGACCCGGCCCTGTTCGCGCTGTTCTCCTCCGCCTCCGGCTTCACCGGCAACCCCGGCCAGGCCAACTACGCCGCCGCCAACGTCTGTCTGGACGCCCTCGCCGCCCGGCGCAGGGCCCGGGGACTCGCGGGCGTCTCCCTGCTCTGGGGGGCCTGGGAGCAGGCAGGCGACGGGATGACCGCCGGGCTCGGCGACACCGACCAGCGCCGCATGGCCCGCACCGGGCTGCGCGCCCTCGGCCCGGACCAGGGGCTCGCCCTGTTCGACGCCGCGCTGCGCGTGGACGCGGACGCGGTGGCACCCCTGGCGCTGGACACCGCCGCCCTGCGCGCCCAGGCCGAGGCGGGCACCCTGCCCGCCGTCTTCCGCGGCCTCGTCCAGGCCCCCGTCCTGCGGCGCGCCGCCGTCGCGGGCACCAGGGAACCCGCCCTCGCCGAGCGGCTGGCCCCGCTCTCCGACACCGAACGCGACCGGCTGCTCCTCGACCTCATCACCACCCACACCGCCACCGTCCTCGGCCATGGCTCGGCCGACTCCCTCGGCGCCCAGCGGACCTTCCGCGAACTCGGCTTCGACTCCCTCACCGCCGTCGAACTGCGCAACAGCCTCGGCGCCGCGACCGGACTGCGGCTGCCCGCGACCCTCGTCTTCGACCACCCCACCCCCCAGGCGCTGGCGGAACTGCTGCGCGCCGAACTCGCCCCGCCCCAGGCCTCACCGGCACAGGAGGCACTCGCCCTGCTCGACGGCCTGTACCGGCACCTGGGTGCCGTCTCCCCGGACGACCCGGACCGCAGGCACCTCGACGAACGACTCCGCCAGGTGCTGGAGACCTGGCGCCGACCGGACGCCACGACCACCGACCAGGACCCCGAACACGACCTCGACACGGCCTCCGACGACGACCTCTTCGCCATGGTCGACGACGGAGTCCGGCTGCCCTGACCGGGCGGCAGCGCCCAGCCCGGCCGTCCCCATCCCCCCGCCGGGCAGGCAACACACCCCCCACTTCGAGGAAAGTGACGCACGCATGCCCAGCACATCCGACGAACCCGGCAGCGCGACCGAGCACAAACTCCGCGAGTACCTCAGGCGGGCCATCGCCGACGCCCGTGACCTGCGCGAGCGGCTGCGGCAGACGGAGGACCGGGTACGGGAGCCGATCGCCGTCACCGGTATGGCCTGCCGTTTCCCCGGCGGGGTCGCCTCCCCCGACGACCTGTGGCGCATGGTGGCCGACGGAGTGGACGCGATCGGCGCCTTCCCCCGCGACCGGGGCTGGCCCCTGGAGGACCTGTACGAGGCGGCCGGCGACGCCTCCTCCTCGGCGACCCTGGAAGGCGGCTTCATCGACGATCCCGCCGGTTTCGACGCGGAGTTCTTCGGCATCTCCCCGCGCGAGGCCCTCGCCATGGACCCGCAGCAGCGGCTGTTGCTCGAGGTCTCCTGGGAGGCGGTGGAGCGGGCCGGCATCGACCCGTCGTCGCTGCGCGGCAGCCGCACCGGTGTCTTCCTCGGCGGCGGTACGGAGGACTTCGTCGGTCTGCTGTCGACGTGCCGGGACTCCGCGGAGACCTCGTCGCTGACCGGCACCACCAGCAGCGTCATGTCCGGCCGGGTGGCGTACACGCTCGGACTGGAGGGCCCGGCGCTGACCGTCGACACGGCCTGCTCCTCCTCCCTGGTCACCCTGCACCTCGCGGTCCAGGCACTGCGGATGGGGGAGTGCGACCTCGCGCTCGCCGGGGGAGTGGCCGTGATGTCGACGCCCGGCATCTTCCCCGAGTTCGCCCGGCAGGGAGGCCTCGCCTCCGACGGCCGCTGCAAGGCGTTCGCGGACACGGCCGACGGCACCGGCTGGGGGGAGGGCGTGGGCGTACTGATGGTGGAGCGGTTGTCGGACGCCCGCCGTCACGGTCGCCCGGTGCTGGCGGTGGTGCGAGGCTCCGCCGTCAATCAGGATGGGGCCTCGAACGGCCTCACCGCGCCGAACGGGCCGTCCCAACAGCGGGTGATCCGGGACGCGTTGGTGAACGCGGGGCTGTCGCCCGTGGACGTGGACGCCGTGGAGGCACACGGCACCGGCACCCGGCTGGGCGACCCGATCGAAGCCCAGGCGCTGCTGGCGACGTACGGGCAGGGGCGGCCCGAGGGCCGGCCGGTGTGGGTCGGGTCCGTCAAGTCCAACATCGGGCACACGGTGGCGGCGGCCGGCGTCGGCGGTGTGATCAAGACGGTCATGGCGCTGCGGCACGGGGTGCTGCCGAAGACCCTGCACGTGGACGCGCCGACGCGCCAGGTCGACTGGTCGGCCGGTGCGATGGAGGTGCTGACCGAGGCCCGGGAGTGGCCGGACACGGGGCGTCCGCGCCGGGCCGGGGTGTCGTCGTTCGGGATCAGCGGCACCAACGCCCATGTCGTCCTCGAACAGGGCGATCTCGAACAGGGCGATCTCGAACCGACCGATCCTGAACGGGGCGATCTCGACGGGGGAGTTGTGGCCCCGGAGGCGCCCGCGGAGGTGGGTGAGGGCGGCCCGTCCGTGCCCTGGCTGCTCTCCGCGCGTGGTGAGGCGGGGCTGCGGGCCCAGGCGGCGCGGCTGCTGGCCCATCTTGAGGGCCGCCCCGATGCCCGGCCCCAGGATGTCGGCCTCTCGTCGACGGTCTCGCGGGCCGCGCTGGAGCACCGGGCGGTGGTGGTCGGCGCGGGGCGTGCGGAGTTGCTGCGGGGTGTGGCGGCGGTGTCCGAGGGGCGGCCGGACGCGGCGGTGGTGCGGGGCCGTACGGGCGGGGGCGCCCTGGGCCCGGTGTTCGTGTTCCCCGGGCAGGGCTCGCAGTGGGCGGGCATGGCGGTGGAACTGCTGGAGTCCTCACCGGTGTTCGCGGCGCGGATGGGGGAGTGCGAGGAGGCGTTGTCGGCCTTCGTGGACTGGTCGTTGACCGAAGTGCTCTCCGACGAGGGCGAGTTGGGCCGGGTGGATGTCGTCCAGCCGGTGCTGTGGGCGGTCATGGTGTCGCTGGCGGAGGTGTGGCGGTCGTACGGGGTGGAACCCGCGGCGGTCGTCGGGCATTCGCAGGGGGAGATCGCGGCCGCGGTCGTGGCGGGCGCGCTGTCGTTGGCGGACGGCGCCCGTGTGGTGGCCCTCCGCTCGAAGGCGATCGTGGCGCTGTCCGGTCGGGGTGGCATGGCCTCCGTACAGTTGCCGGCCGACGAGGTGCGCGAGCTGTCTCCGCTGGTCGACGGGCGTGTGGAGGTGGCGGCGGTCAACGGTCCGTCGTCGGTGGTCGTGGCCGGCACTCCGGAAGGGCTGGACGAGGTCATCGCCGAGGCGGAGGCGCGCGGTGCCCGTGCCCGGCGGATCGCCGTGGACTACGCGTCGCACTCCGCCCATGTGGACGAGATCCGGGAGGAGTTGGCGGAGCTGCTGGGCCCGGTGGCGCCGAGGCCGTCGACGGTGGCGTTCTACTCGTGTGTCACCGGGGGCCGCGTCGACACGGCCGGGCTGGACGGAGCGTACTGGTTCCGGAATCTGCGCCGGCCGGTGCGGTTCGAGGAGACCACCCGGGCGTTGCTGGAGCGGGGACACGGGCTGTTCGTGGAGGTGAGCCCGCATGCCGTGCTGACGGGCGCGGTGCAGGAGACGGCGGAGGCGGCCGGACGCGACGTGGCCGTCACCGGCACCCTGCGTCGTGGTGAGGGCGGGCCGGAGCGGCTGCTGCTCTCGCTGGGCGAGGCGTATGTGCGCGGTGCCCCCGTCGACTGGCGGGTGTGCTTCGCGGGGACCGGGGCACGGAGCGTGGACCTGCCCACGTACGCCTTCCAGCACCGGCGCTACTGGACCGAGATGCCCGCCGCACGGTTCGGCGACGCGGCGCTCGCCGGGCTCGGCCGGGTCGAACACCCCTTGCTGGGCGCGGTCGTCGAACTGGCCGACGCGGACCGTACGGTGTTCACCGGGCGGCTCTCGCCGAAGGACCAGCCCTGGACCGCCGACCACGCGGTGCACGGGACCGTCCTGCTGCCGGGCACCGCCTTTCTGGAGCTGGCGCTGTGGGTGGGGGAGCGGTTCGGGACCCCCCGGGTCGACGAACTCGTCCTGGCGGCACCGCTGCCGCTGGACGCGTCGGAGCCGGCGCAGTTGCAGATCGTCGTGGACGAGCCGGACGAGGAGGGGCGGCGCGCGGTGCGCTTCTACTCCCGGATCTCCCGAACCTCCGGAGCCCCCGGAGTCTCGTCTGCGGAGTCGGTCGGGGAGTTGCCCGGCGAGGAGTGGACCCGGCACGGTGACGCCGTGCTCAGCGGGGCCGCGCAGCCGGAGTTCGATCTGGGCGCGTGGCCGCCGACCGGCGCGGAACCCGTCGAACTGGACGGTTTCTACGAGAAGACCGCGACCGCCGGGTTCGGGTACGGGCCCGCCTTCCGTGGACTGCGGGCCGCGTGGCGGCGGGGCGAGGAGGTGTTCGCCGAGGTCGAGACCGACCCCGCGCACGCCTCGGGCGACGGCTTCGTGGCGCATCCCGCGCTCCTGGACGCGGCCCTGCACGGCGCCGGTCTGCTCCCGGGCACCCTGGACGGGGGCGCGCGGCTGCCGTTCTCGTGGTCCGGGGCCACGGCGTACGCGACCGGCGCCGCGTCGCTGCGCGTCCGGCTGGCCCCGGCGGGCTCCGAGGGACTGTCCCTGCACGCGGTGGACGCGCTCGGCGCCCCCGTCCTCTCCGTGGACGAACTCGCCTTCCGGCCCGTCTCCCCCGACCGGCCCGCCCCGGCGGCACCCGGCACGCCGGACGGACTGCTCCGGGTCGAGTGGCGGGAACTGCCGACACCGGACGCCGCCGCCGGTTCGTACGCGTGGCTCGGCGCGGGTGCCGTAGGGGACCGGCCGGGGTACGGCGACGGGGCGGACGTGGAGAGCGCCGGGGACGGGGAGCGGCCGTACGGCGACAGGGCTGAGCGGGAGAGCGCCGGGGAGGGATGGCCGGTGTACGGCGATGTGGCCGAGCTGGACGCCGCGCTCGCCGGGGGCGTGACGGCGCCCTCGGCCGTCGTCGCGTGCTGCCCCGTCACGGCGGCAGGGGGCGCTCCGGCCGAGGCCGCCGAACGCGCCGCCGCCTGGGGGCTGGAGCTGGTGCGGCACTGGCTGGGCGACGGCGCGAGCGCGGACCTGCCGCTGGTGGTCGTCACCCGAGGCGCCGCGCCGGTGCCCGGCACCACACCCACGGCCACGGGCACCGCCCACGCGACCCTCGTCGGCCTGCTGCGCTCGGCCCAGGCGGAGGAGCCGGGCCGGATCATGCTGGTGGACGTGGCCGATGACGGGTCGTCTGATTCGGGGGTGCTCGACGACGGGTGGCCTGATCCGGCCCCGCTCGAAGAGAAGCCGCCCGCCTCGACCCCGTCCGTCCCCGCTACGCTCACGCCGGCCCTGCTCGACGCCGCGCTCGGCGTCGGCGAACCCGAGGTCGCTGTGCGTGACGGGAGGATCTACGGTCGGCGCTTGACACGTGCCGCCGGTGAGCCGGATGTGCTGCGGACGCCGGTCGGCGAGGCGCAGTGGCGGCTGGACGTCACCGAGCCGGGGTCGTTCGGCAACCTCGCCCTGGTGCCGGACACGGCCGGTACCGCCGAACTCGCCGAGGGCCAGGTACGGGTGGCCGTGCGGGCGGCCGGGCTGAACTTCCGGGACACCCTCATCGCCCTCGGGATGTACCCGGACCGGGCCCGGCTCGGCAGTGAGGGCTGCGGGGTGGTCACCGAGGTGGGCCCCGGTGTCGTACGGCCCGTGCCCGGGGACCGGGTGATGGGCACGTTCGACACCCCCTTCGCCCCGCTGTCCGTCGCCGACGCCCGGCTGCTCGCCCCGGTGCCCGACGGATGGAGCGACGTGCAGGGCGCGTCGGCCACGGTCGCCTACCTGACCGCGTACTACGGCCTGCTGGACCTCGGGGAACTGCGCGCCGGCCAGCGGGTCCTGATCCATGCGGGAGCCGGCGGCGTGGGCTCCGCCGCCGTGCGGCTCGCCCGCCGTCTGGGGGCCGACGTGTACGCGACGGCGTCCCGGCCCAAGTGGGACGCGCTGCGCGCGGCCGGTCTCGACGACGCGCACATCGCGGACTCGCGCACCCTGGAGTTCCGGGACACCTTCCTCGCCGCCACCGACGGCCGCGGCATGGACGTCGTCCTCAACTGTCTGGCGGGGGAGTTCACCGACTCCTCCCTCGAACTGCTGCCGCACGGTGGGCGGTTCGTCGAGATGGGCAAGACCGACCTGCGGGACCCGCGACGCATCGCCGCGGACCGGCCCGGGGTGCGGTACCGGCCGTTCGACCTGGCCGACGCGGGACCTGAACGTATCCAGGAGATCCTGGGCGAGTTGGGGGCGCTGTTCGCCGACGGCACCTTCACCCCGCCCCCGGCGACCGTCTGGGACGTCCGGCACGCCCCTCGGGCCTTCCGGGCGCTGGCGCAGGCCACCCTCGTCGGCAAGGCCGTACTGACCCTGCCGCCCGCCGGGTTCGCCCCGGACGAGACCGTGCTCGTCACCGGCGGCACCGGCACCCTGGGCGCCCTGGTCGCCCGGCGCCTCGTCACCCACCACGCGGCCCGTCATCTGGTCCTCCTGTCCCGCTCGGGTCCGGAGTCCGCCGAGACGCAGGCGCTGCGCGCCGAACTCGCCGACGCCGGCGCCGACACGGAGATCGTGGCCGGCGACATCGCGGACCCGGGGGCCGCCGACCGGATCCACGACGTCCTCGGACGGCTCGGAGTGCGGCTGGGCGGTGTCGTGCACTGCGCGGGCACCACCGACGACGGGGCGATCGGCTCCCTGACGGCGGACCGGCTCGGCGGTGTGCTCCGGCCGAAGACGCACGGGGCCTGGAACCTGCACCGGCTTGCGCGACTCCGCCCGGAGGTACGGCAGTTCGTGCTGTTCTCCTCGGCCGCCGCCACCGTGGGGTCGCCGGGGCAGGCGAACTACGCCGCCGCCAACGCCTTCCTCGACGCCCTCGCCCACCGGCGGCGGGCGCGGGGGCTGCCCGCCGTGTCCATCGGGTGGGGGCTGTGGGAGCGGAGCAGCGCACTCACCGCCCATCTGGACGCCACCGACCACCGGCGGCTGCGGGCCGGCGGCTTCCGGGCCCTGCCCACCGACGAGGCGCTCGCCCTGTTCGACGAGGTGCTGTCCGGCGGGACGGCGGGTCCCACGGTCGTGGCCGCGCCGGTCGACGGCGCGGCCCTGCGGGCGCGCCACGCGCGCGAGCCGCTGCCCGTGCTGTTCCAGCCCCTGCTCGGCCCGGCCGGCGGCGCCCGCGCGCGCCGCAGGGCCGCCGCGAGGGAGACGCACGAGCCCGGGGACGTGCTGCGCAGGCGCCTGGCGGCCATGCCGGAGGAGCGGCGTGTCAGCGCCCTGCTCGCTCTGGTGCGCGGCGAGGTCGCCGCCGTGCTCGGGCACAGCACCCCGCGGCTGGTGGACACGGACCGGTCGTTCCGCGAGATGGGATTCGACTCTCTCACCGCCGTGGAGCTGCGAAACCGGCTCAATGCCGCCACCGGATTGCGACTTCCGGCCACCCTGGCTTTCGATCACCCCCGGCTCGACGCGCTCGCCGCCCATGTGTCGGCCGCGCTCGCGCCGAAAGGGACCCTGCCGGGCGGCGGACCGGACGGCGAAGGAAAGGAGGCGGAGATCCGCAGCCTCATCCTGTCCGTGCCCTTGGCACGACTGCGCGAGAGCGGTCTGCTCGACCCGCTGCTCGCCCTCGCCGCCGGCCGTACGGCACCACCGGGCGAGGCCGTGGGCGTGGATCCCGACCCGGACGAGGAGATTCGGGGCATGGACGTGACGGCTCTCGTGGAAATGGCCAGATCCATTTCCGGAGGAAGCGAAACAGCCAGAGATCTGACGCGCAAACATCCTTCGCGCTGAACTCTGAGAATCTTTATACGTCGCATCCGGAGCGTTTCCGGAATGCTCACTTCCATGGCTGCTGTGCCTTGGCTATGTTGGGTGCGGCTCGGCTTACCGATGCGGTGTTTGCGGGGGCACCGACCGCATCGGACAGTTCTACAGACCGTCCGGCGCGCTCTGCGGCCGTTCTGGGTTGATTCCACAGAACACGCGGAACACGGTGGGGTGTGATTGGGGTTACGTACATGTTGTTTTCTGACCGAGACGACAAACTGCAACTCATGAAGTCCCTCCTCACAGAATGCGAACGCGGCACCGCCACGACCGTGGTATTGGAGGGAGGCGTCGGCTGCGGGAAAACCGACCTTATGGACGGCTTCGCGCACTACGCCGCGGAAACCGGCGCCACCGTTCTCACCGCCGACGACATCGCCGGCCTCCCCGCATCGAGGACGGACGACACGGCCCGCGCGGGCTCGCCCGAAGGCGAGGAGGCACCGGCATTAGACGAGTTGATAGCGAAGCTGGCGGAGACCGCGCCCGTGGTCGTCTGCTTCGACAGGCCCGAGGACCGCGAGGCGCCGCACTGGCGCCGGCTGCTGGACGCCACCCGGCGCCGGCTGCGCAAACGCCCCGTCATGTTGGTGCTCACCCTGCTGCCGTTCGGCGGCTGCAAGGGCGACGTGCACTGCGATCTGCTCCGGCAGCCCAACCTCCACCGGATCAGGCTGGGCCTGCTGGACCGGGACCAGGCCGTCGAACTCTGCGAGAAAGTCCACGGCGCCCCGCTGGACGAGACGCTCCGCGAGGAACTCCACAGCGTGAGCGGCGGCAGTCCCCTGCTGGTCCGCGCCCTGGCCGAAGAGCTGGACATGCGGACCCGCTCAGGGCCCGGAGCGCCCTGGCCCTACCCCCGCGGCCTGTACGCCCAGGTGGCCGTGGACTGCGTACGCCTCAGCGGGCGGCTGGCCGAGGCCGTCGCCCTGGGGATGGCCGCGCTGCGCGAGTTCTCCGACCTCTCCACCCTGACGGCCGTCCTGCCCCTGGACGGCCCGGAGGTCGTCCGCGGTATGAACCTGCTGCGGGAGGCCGGGCTGACCGACGGCTGGCGGCTGCGGCACCCGGTGATGGAGGGCGCCATCCTGGAACAGGGCTGCGAGCGGCGGGCCGAGATCCTGCTGCGCGCCGCAGAGCACCTGTGCGAACGCGGTGTGGGGGCCCGGGTGACGGCCCGTTATCTGCTGGAGGTCGGTCAGGTCACCGAGGCGTGGCAGTCGGCCATCCTCCAGCGGGCCGCCGACGAGGCCCTCGCCCTCGACGACGCCCGGTTCGCGGTCGCGTGCGTGGAACTCGCCCATGACTCCACGACCGACTGCTGGGAGCGCGCCCGGCTCGCGCTGAAGCGTTCCGTCGTCCTGCTGCGGACCGATCCGTGGCGGGTCGAGCGGCAGTACCTGGAGACGACCGCGTGGCCCGACTGCGCCCACAGGCCCGGCCCCTGCCCCGCCCAGGTCGTGCTGACCGCGCTCCTGCTGATCGGCTGCGGCCGGCTGGAGGAGGGCAGGTCCATGCTGCGCACCGTGGCCCCGCCCGCACTGGACCGGGACGAGGAGGGCCCGCAGCCGGACCACTTCAACGAGGGCTGGCCCTGGTTCTTCTGCCTCACCCCCGGCATCCCGGACGCCTGGTCCCTCCGGATGTCGTCCCAGCGGACCGCCTGCGGCGAGGGCCACGACATCGGCTGCCGGGTCGCGGCCGACGGCGTAAGGATCAACGTCTGCGTCAACCACCACCATCTGCGGGCCCGTGCCGTCCACACGATCGAGGAGCACCTCGGCTCCTGGACCCTCGGCGACACCACCCTCCCGCTGATCGTGCCCGAACTGCGCCATCTCATCGCCGCCGGCCGGCCGGACCTGGCCGACGCCTGGTGCGAGCACTTCCGGCGCGAGGCCGCCGAGCGCGGCGTCGAGGGCTGGCGGCAGCTCTTCACGGCCCTGCGCGCCGAGAGTTCCCTCGCCCAGGGCAGGCCGGCGGAGGCGGAGATGTACGCCCGGGAGGTCCTCCAGCTGGGCGGGGACGCGCCGAGCCACTGGCTGTGCGGCGGGGTCCTCACGGTACTGATCACCGTGTGCACCGCGACCGGCCGGTACGAGGAGGCCGTCCGGCTCCTCGACCGGCCCGTCCCCGACGGATTCTTCCGCAGCGTCTACGGGCTGGAGTACCTCAGGGCCCGAGGCCGGTTCCTGCTGGCCGTGGGCCGGCCGCATCTCGCGCTGTCGGACTTCCTGGCCGAGGGCCGCTACACCGAGCGCTGGGAGCTGTCCCTGCGGCCCCGGCCGACCTGGCGGATCGACGCGGCCGAGGCCTGGCTCGCCCTCGGCAACACCCACGAGGCCGAGGAGCTGCTCGCCGCCCACGAGGCCGCCTCCGGCACCGAGGGCGCCCTGGTCACCGGGCGGTGGCTGCGGGTCCGCGCCCAGCTCGCCGAGGTGTGCGAGCGGCCCGGCCTGCTCACCCGGGCCGCCGAACAATTGCAGGCCTCGGGCAACTCATGGGAACTGGCACGTGTACTCGTCGACCTCGCGGAGGCCTACCAGGACCTCGACCAGTCCGCCCGCGCCGATCTGACGCTCCGCAAGGCGCAGCAACTGGCCGAGGAATGCGGGGCGGGCCCTCTGAGGGAAAGGATCGCCTTTCTCGGGCTCGTCGACGAGCGCCCCGTCCTGCGGTCCCCGCGCGGCCCCCACCGAATACCGGACCCGGCGGCGAAACTCAGCGACTCGGAAAGGCGCGTGGCGGTGCTCGCGGCCCGGGGCATGACGAACCGTGAGATCTCCACCGAACTCTTCATCACCGTCAGCACGGTCGAGCAGCATCTCACCCGTGTCTACAAGAAACTCGACATCACATCCCGTCAGGAACTGCCCCTGCACATAGAACTGGGGTTGCCGGAAACCGCGTGAGGCCGTCTTACGGGGGCCATAGGGGTTGTTCACCCGCCCGGACGCTGTCAGATTTCCTGGGACGGCGAATTCGCGAGAGAACAGAGGTTTTCGGCATGGTGAATTACAAAGTGCTGCTGTCCGACGGCCCTTCGTCCCTGCCCGAGGAGGAAAGGGTCCAGTTCGCGACCTCGCTGACGGAGAAGATCAAACACAGGTTCGGCGCGGGATACGAGCACTTCGTCCACCAAGGGGAATTCACCACGTTGGACGGTGAAGAGGTCGCCGTGTTCCGCTGGACGACCCGGACCGCGATCGCGGAGTAGGGGGCGCGGCCGACATGGGTTCTGTGACTGACGCGGTGCTCGCGGGGGCGCCCCCCGAGGAACTGGAGCGTGCGGCTCTGCCGACGGAGTTCACCGCCGCCCACCTCCGGATCGAGGACGTGGACGTCTTCCGGGACGTCGCCGACAAGGACGTACGCAAGACCCTCCGGGTCGGCCCCGTGCCGATGCCGGAGCCGGCGCCCGACGAGGTGCTGATCGCCGTCATGGCCAGCTCCATCAACTACAACACCGTCTGGTCCGCCACCTTCGAACCCCTGCCGACCTTCCGGTTCCTCGCCTCCTACGGCCGGCAGGGCGGCTGGGCCGCCCGCCACGACCAGCCCTACCACGTCCTCGGTTCGGACGCGGCCGGCGTGATCGTCCGGGTCGGCTCCGCGGTCCGGCGCTGGCGCGTGGGCGACCACGTCCTCGTCAACGCGGCCTGCGTCGACGAACAGGAGGCCGTCACCCAGGCCGACGGCATGCTCGGCGAACACCAGCTCGCCTGGGGCTACGAGACCAACTTCGGCGGCCTCGCCCACTACTGCCTGGCCCGCGCCAGCCAGCTCATCCCCAAGCCCGCCCACCTCACCTGGGAGGAGGCCGCGTGCGTGCCCGCGTGCGCCGGCACCTCCTACCGGATGCTGGTCTCGGACCGGGGCGCCCGGATGAAACAGGGCGACGTCGTGCTGATCTGGGGCGCCACCGGCGGAGTCGGCGCGTACGCCGTGCAGTTCGTCAAGAACGGCGGCGGCATCCCCGTCGGCGTCGTCGGCTCCCCGCGGAAGGCGGAGGCGCTGCGCGCCCTCGGCTGCGACATCGTGATCGACCGCTCCGAGATCGGCATCGGCGAGACGGACGGCGACGACTTCGAGCAGGCCGTCGCCGACGGCAAACGGCTCGGCGCGGCCATCCGCCGGGAGACCGGCGAGGACCCCCACATCGTCTTCGAGCACGTCGGACAGGCCACGTTCGGGATGTCCCTGTTCGTGGTGCGACGCGGCGGCACCGTCGTGACCTGCGGCTCCAGCACCGGCTACCGGCACCGCTACGACAACCGCTATCTGTGGATGCGGCTGAAGCGGGTCATCGGCAGCCATGTCGCCAACCTCCACGAACAGTGGGAGTGCGCCCGGCTGTTCGGGCAGGGCCGCATCATGCCGGTGATGTCCTCGCTCTTCCCGCTGGCGGAGGTCGGCGAGGCCACCCGGCTGGTACAGCGCAACGAACACATCGGCAAGGTCGGCGTGCTGTGCCTGGCCCCCGAACCCGGCCTCGGCGTCACCGACCCCGCACTGCGGGCCCGCGTCGGCGAGGACCGCCTCAACCCGCTGCGCCCCTTCGCCGCCGACGTCCCCGGCGCCCTGGCGGTGACCCGATGACCCCCCGCACCGGCATCCTCGGCACCGGCTCCTACCTCCCCAAGGAGGAGATCACCAACGAGGAGATCGCCCGCCGTGTCCCCGGCATCACCGCCGAGTGGATCGGCCGCCGCACCCTGATCACCGGCCGCCGGTACGCCGCACCGGACGAGGCCACCTCCGACCTGGCCCGGCACGCCGCCCTCGCCGCCCTCGACGACGCGGGCGTCACCGCCGACCGTATCGACCACCTCATCGTCGCCACCTCCACCGGCGACGCCCCCCTGCCCCCCACCTCCTCCCTGGTGCAGAGCGCGCTCGGCGCCCACCGCGCGGCCTGCTTCGACATCAACATCGCCTGCGCCGGCTTCGTCTACGCCCTCGACATCGCCCGCGCCCTGGTCGCCCAGCGCCCCGGCTCGCTCGCCCTCGTCATCGGCGCCGACCTTTACTCACGGTTCCTCGACTACACCGACCGGGGCACCGCCGTCCTCCTCGGCGACGCCGCCGGCGCCGCCGTGGTGGGCGCCGTGCCCGAGCCGTACGGCATCCTCGACACCGAACTCGCCGGCCGGGGCGACGCCCACGAACTGATCTGGATCGAGGGCGGCGGCAGCCGTGTCCCCGCCTCCGCGGAGACCGTCGCGAACGGCGGGCACCATCTGCGCATGATCGGACGCGGCGTCGCCGACTTCGTCATGACGAACGTCCCCCCGATGATCACCCCCCTGCTGGAGCGCACCGGCACCACCCTCGACGAGGTCACGCACTTCGTGCCGCACCAGGCCAACGGAGTCCTCCTCGGCGAACTCGTCGAACGCTGCGGCCTCACCGGCGCCCGCACCCACACCCCCCTCGTCAAGTACGGGAACATGGGCGCCGCCTCGGTACCCGTCGCCCTCGACGAGGCCTCCTGCGCGGGCCTGCTGGGCGACGGCGAACTGCTCCTGCTCGCCGGCTTCGGCGCGGGCATGGCCGCCGGGCTGTGCCTGCTGCGCTGGTCGGCCTGAAGCACCGTACGCCCGCTCTCCTGCCCTGTCCTGACTCCCTCACAGAAGGAACGTGAGCAGTGACCGAAGCCCCCGCCCCCGACGACATCGACCTGCCCCTGATACGCCAGTGCCCGTACGCGCCGCCCGAGGGGTACGACACCCTCCGGGCCACCGGCGCCCCCACACCGGGGCGGATCTACAACGGGCGACGGGTCTGGCTCATCACCGGCTACGACCAGGCCCGCGCCGTACTGGGCGACGAACGCTTCAGCTCCGACATCACCAACCCCGGATATCCCCTCTACGCCCCGGCGTTCGAGGGCTTCCGGGCCTTCCCCCTGCTCAACACGATCGACCCGCCCCTGCACACCGCGCACCGCAAGGCCCTCGTACGGGAGTTCACGCTGCGCCGGGCGGAGGATCTGCGTCCCCGGATTGAGCGCAAGGCCGACGAGCTGATCGACGCCATGGTCGCCGCGGGCGGATCCGCCGACCTGGTGGGGCAGTTCGCCGAGCCGTTCGCCGCGAGCATCACCTGTTGGGCCCTCGGCATGGAGTACGCGGACATGCAGGCGTGGCTCGCGAGCAGCTATTCGGGCGGTGGCGCGCCCAAGGACCCCGAGCAGGCCGCGGCCGAGGCGGCCAAGGCGATCCTCGCGCTGCAGGAGTACTTCACCCGGTTCGTCGACACCAAGGAGGAGAGCCCGGGCGACGATCCGATCAGCCGGGTGATCGCCCAGCACGTCACCACTGGTTCGCTCAGCAAGGCCGAACTCGCCGGCCTCTGCTTCGTGATCTTCACGGCGGGCCAGAAGCCCGTCCAGACGATGCTGACCGTCGGCGTCGCGCTGCTGCTGGAGAGGCCCGACCAACTGGCCGTCGTACGGGACGATCCGGCGACCCTGCCCGCCGCCGTCGACGAGACCATCCGGATGGTCAGCCCGCTGGACCTGATGCCCCGGGTGGCCCGGGAGGACGTCGAGGTGGGCGGCCAGCTGATCCGGGCGGGCGACGGCGTCATCGTCGCGGGCGGCGGCGCCAACCGTGACCCGGCCGAGTTCCCCGTCCCCGACCGGTTCGACGTACGCCGCTCCGCCCGAGGGCACCTGGCGTTCGGCTCCGGCATCCACCACTGCCTCGGCGCCAACCTGACCAGGGTCGGCCTGGAGGTCGCGTACGGAACCCTGTTCCGGCGGCTGCCGGAACTACGGCTCGCCGCCCCGCTCGAAGAGGCCTACGCCGTGCCGAGCTGGCACCCCGACATCCCCCGGCTGCCGGTCGCCTGGTGACCGGTGGACCCGGACGGCACGACGAAGCGGCCGCCGGCCCCCGCGAGGGGACCGGCGGCCGCTTCCGTGCGCGGACGGTCAGACGTTCTTGGTCACGTCGACGAGCAGCCGGCGCGGCCCGACCACGTTCTTCGGGTGGTGGTACGCCACCGCGTCGTCCTCCGCGACCACGGACAGCTCCGGGAACCGGTCGAGCAGCAGGTTCAGTACGATCCGGCCCTCCAGCCGGGCCAGCGGGGCGCCCATGCAGAAGTGGACGCCCTGGCCGAAGCCGAGGTGGCGGCCCTGCTGGTCGCGGTGGAGGTCGAAGGCGTCCGGGTCGTCGAAGCGCTCCGGGTCGCGGTTGGCGGCCACCGGCCACAGGGTCAGCACCTGACCGGCCGGGATCGTCACCCCGCCCACCTCCGACTCCCGTGTGGTCATCCGCACCAGCCGGGAGAACGCCGGACGCAGCCGCACCGCCTCCTCGACCGCCGCCGGCACCAGCGAGCGGTCCCGGCGCACCTCGGCCAGCGCCCCGGGGTTCTCGTCCAGGCACAGCACCGTGCTGCCGAGCACCGCCGTCGTGGTGATGTGACCGGCCAGCAGCAGCGTGCCGACGAAGCCGACGATCTCGTCGTCCTCCAACTGCCCGTCCTCGGTCCGGGCGGTGACCAGCTGGCTGATCAGATCGTCCCCGGGCGCCTTACGGCGCAGGGCGATCTGCTCCAGCATGTACGCCCGCATCTCCGTGGCCGTCTGTACGAACGAGAGGATGTTCTCCTCGCTCGGCAGGGCGCTCTCGCCACCGCCGTTGGCCGAGATGAAGGCGAGCCCCCATTTCTCGAACAGGGGCCGGTCGGCCAGGGGGATGCCGAGCATCTCCGCGATCACGAACACCGGTAGGGGGTGGGTGACCGCCTCCACCAGATCGAACCGGTCGCGGCCGGCGACCGCGTCCAGCAGACCGGAGGCCAGCTCGGTGATCCGAGGCTCCAGACCGGCCACCAGCCGGGGCGTGAACGCCTTGCTGACCAGCGAACGCAGCCTGCGGTGCATCGGCGGATCCATTCCGACGACGTTCCCTTTCGCGATCCAGCCGGTGTCCGGATGGGTCGGAATCACGGCGGACATGTCACTGGAGTACGTCGCCGTGTCGGACAGGACCCGGGAGACGTCGGCATACCGGAACACATGCCAAAGCCCGGGGAAGGCATCGGGAAGAACCGGACTTTCCCGCCGGTTCTTCGTCAGCCAGGCGAGCAGCGACGGAAAGTCGTCCTGCGTTTCTGGCATCGGAGACTGCTGATCGGTGGTCATCGCCTCGCTCCTTCGGGAAGGAACCGGACCATGAGCCGGTCCCGTCCGCCGGAGCCTAATGACCTCCCGTAATGCCGAACACCCCTAGCCGGAACGGGTCGCCCCCGATCAATCGCGACGACCCCCCTAACCGGCCCGTCCGGGCTTGTGCCGCGCAATGCCGGGTCCATAAATTCGTCAACCGTATCCACGCTGTCCAAGACGCCCCCGAGATCTCGGAGTTGGCCATGAGCGCGCAGCCCATTCAGTCCTCGGACGACGTTCTGCGGGATTCCGTTCCCGCCGAGAGCGGTGAAGTCGTCTTTCCCGGCCGCGGTGAGCCGGCGGCCGAAATGCGGCAACTGGATTTCCTGCTGGGGGATTTCCGTATCGAATACACGAACCTGACCACGGAGAAGGTCACCACCGGTGAGGCGACCTGCTCCACCCGCTCCCTCGCCGACGGCCGGTTCTACGAGCTGACCCAGCGCATCCCGGTGCCCGGCATCGTCGCCACCTGGCTCATCGGCTGGAGCGACGTCGACAAGGCGTTCACCAGTTTCTACTACGACGACTGGGGCCACCACGGTGTGTTCGGCGGCCCCGGCTGGGTCGACGGCCACTTCAAACTCTCCGGTGACAGCGCCGTGTTCGGCGCCCGCCACGGCTTCGTGGAGGACTTCGAGGTGGTCGACGACGACCACATCGTCAAGCACGGGTTCGTCGTCGTGGGCGACGACCTGGTACCCGGCGACATCCTGCACTTCCACCGGATCTGAGCCACCGGATGTGAGCCGCCGGATCTGAACCACCGGACCTGAGCCGCCGGTCCGATTCGCCGGTCTGAGCCGCCGGTCCGATTCGCCGGCCCCCCGCCGCCGGCCCGATTCGCCGGCCCGCGCCGCGAGTTGTCTCCGTATGTTCTGGATCACAGGGAGGGAAGCGGATGACGGGTGCGTCCGAGGCGATCGCGGTGGTCGGCATCGCGTGCCGGCTGCCCGGGGCCACCGACCCGGCGGAGTTCGCCGCCCTGCTGGCCCGTGGCGGTGACGCCGTCGCCGAGGTGCCCGCCGAACGCCGCTCCGCCGTCCCCGACACCCCCGGCCGCCCGGCCAGGGGCGGATTCCTGGACCGGGTGGACGGGTTCGACGCCGGCTTCTTCGGGGTCTCCCCGCGCGAGGCCGCCGCCATGGACCCGCAGCAACGCCTGCTGCTGGAACTGGGCTGGGAGGCGCTCGAACACACCGGCACCGTCCCCGCCGAGCTCGCCGGCACCCGCACCGGCGTCTTCGTCGGCGCCCTCGCCGACGACTACGCCCGGCTCGTCCAGCGGTACGGCCCCGACGCCGTCTCCCCCCACACCTTCACCGGCGTACAGCGCTCCCTCCTCGCCAACCGGATCTCGTACACCCTCGGCCTGCGCGGTCCCAGCCTGACGGTCGACACCGGCCAGTCCTCCTCGCTCGTCGCCGTCCACCTGGCCGTGGAGAGCCTCCGGCGCGGCGAGTGCGCGCTCGCGCTCGCCGGCGGCGTCAACCTGATCCTGGCCCCCGACAGCACCCACGCCGTCGACCGCCTCGGCGCCCTCTCGCCCGACGGCCGCTGCCACACCTTCGACGCCCGCGCCAACGGCTACGTGCGCGGCGAGGGCGGCGGCCTCGTCGTCCTCAAGCCGCTCTCCCGGGCACTAGCCGACGGCGACCGCGTCCACTGCCTGATCCGGGGCAGCGCCGTCAACAACGACGGCGGCGGCAGCGGACTGACCGTCCCCGACCCCGACGCCCAGCACGAGGTACTGCTCCTCGCCTGCGAGCGGGCCGGCACCGATCCCGCCGACATCCAGTACGTCGAACTCCACGGCACCGGAACGCCCGAGGGCGACCCCGCCGAGGCCGCCGCGCTCGGCCGCGCCCTGGGCGCCGCCCGCCCCGCCGACCGGCCCCTGCGCGTCGGCTCGGTCAAGACCAACATCGGCCACCTGGAAGGCGCCGCCGGCATCGCCGGGCTCCTCAAGACGGTGCTCTGCCTGCGCGACGCCCGCCTCGTACCGACCCTCCACCACGAGACCCCGCACCCCCGCATCCCCCTGCGCGACCTGCGGATCACCGTCCAGCGCACCGCCGAACCCTGGCCGGACACCGCCGGATCACCACGGGTCGCCGGAGTCAGCTCCTTCGGACTCGGCGGCACGAACTGCCATGTGGTGCTGTCCAGTTGGGAGGCGGACACGAGTCCGGAGGACGACGGAGGCGGCAGCGGGCCGGCCCGGATCCCGGTGGTCGCCGAAGGGCGTGCGCCCGCCGTGGTGCCCTGGGTGCTGTCCGCCCGTACCCCCCAGGCACTCGCCGATCAGGCGCGGGCCCTGCTGGAGGCCGCCCCCGAGGCGACGCCCGCCGACCTCGGCCACGCCCTGCTGACGACCCGCACCCTCTTCCCGCACCGGGCGGTCGTGCTCGGCTCCGACCACCCCGCCAGGCTGCGCGGCCTCACCGCGCTCGCGGCGGGCGAACGCTCACCCGCTCTCGTCACCTCGCCGGGCTGGCGACCCGCCGGACACGGGCCCGGCCCCGTCTTCGTGTTCCCCGGCCAGGGCTCCCAATGGGCGGGCATGGCCGTCGAACTCCTCGACACGGAACCGGAGTTCGCCGCCGCCTGGGCCCGCTGCGAACAGGCCCTCGCCGCCTGCGTCGACTGGTCCCCGACCGCCGTCCTGCGGGAAACGCCCGGCGCACCGGGCCTCGACCGGGTCGAGGTGCTCCAGCCCGTGCTGTGGGCCGTGATGGTCAGCCTCGCCGAGGTGTGGCGCGCGTACGGCGTCGAGCCCGCCGCGGTCGTCGGGCACTCGCAGGGCGAAGTCGCCGCGGCCTGTGTGGCCGGCGTCCTCTCGCTCGCCGACGGCGCCCGGATCGCCGTACGCCGTGCCGAACTGATCGGCCGCCGGCTCTCGGGAGGGGGCGGCATGGTGGCCGTACCCGAGCCCGAGGAGAACGCCCTCGCCCGGCTGGCGGCACTCGGCGGACGGGTCGAACTCGCCGCCATCAACGGCCCCGGCGCGGTCGTGGTGGCCGGCGACACCGACGCGCTGGACGAACTGCTGGCCTCCTGCGCCGCCGACGACGTACGCGCCCGTCGCATCGCCGTGGACTACGCCTCCCACTCCTCCCGCGTCGAGGCCGTACACGCCGAACTCATGGACGCCCTTACGGACATCACCCCGCTGCCCGCCCGGATCCCTCTGCACTCCACCGTCGACCGGGGGCAGGTGGTGCTCGGGGAGGACGGGCCCCGGCTGGACGGTTCCTACTGGTACCGGAACCTGCGCGAGCCGGTCGCCTTCGCCTCCGCCGTCACCGCCCTGGCCGAGGCCGGCCACCACACCTTCATCGAGATCAGCCCCCATCCGGTCCTCACCGCCTCGGTGGCCGCCACCGTCGAACACACCGGCGCCGTACCGGTCGTCGTCCCCACGCTGCGCCGCAACCACGGAGGCCCCGAGCAGTTCGCGGCGGGCCTGGCCCAGGCGTTCGTCGCGGGGACGGACGTGGACTGGACGACCGCGTACACCGCACACCGGCCCGGCCCGCCTCTGGAACTGCCGACGTATCGGTTCCAGCGGCGACGGCATTGGCTGGTTGCGGGGGGTGGTGCGATGAGTGCGGTGGAGGGGGCGAGTGCGGCGGGTGTAGTGGGAGCGGTGGGTGCCGCTGGTATGCCGGGTGCCGCTGGTACGGCGGGTGCAGCAGGTGCGGGAATCGGTGTCGGTGTCGGTGCGGTGCCGGATGACCGGACGGTGGGCGGCGCGCGTGACGTCCTCGACCTCGTGCGTGCCGAGGCCGCTGCGGTCCTCGGCCATGACGCGGCGGCGGACGTCGACCCGGGGCTGACGTTCAAGGACCTCGGCCTCGACTCGCACCTGGCCCTCGAACTGCGGACCCGGCTGGGCGCCGTGACCGGCCGACGGCTGCCCACCACGCTGCTGTTCGACCACCCCACGCCCGGCGCGGTCGCCCGGCATCTCGCCGAGGACCATGGGGTCGGGCCGACATCACCCGGGGTCGTGTCCGCTTCCGGGGTCGTGTCCGGGGCCGGGGCTGGGGCCGTGTCTGGGTCCGTGTCGACGGCTGCGGCAACCGCAACCGCAGCCGCCTCGTCCGCCTCGTCGGCGTCGGCTGATTCTTCCGATTCGGCCGAGGATCCGATCGCGATCGTCGGCATGGCCTGCCGTCTGCCCGGGGGCATCCGCGATCCCGAGGGGCTGTGGCGGGCTGTTCTGGACGGGGTCGACGCGATCTCCGCGCCGCCGGCCGACCGGGGCTGGGAGGACGAGGGCCACCGGGGAGGCTTCCTCGCCGAGGCCGCCGACTTCGACGCCGAGCTGTTCGGTATCGCGCCGCGCGAAGCCCTGGCGATGGACCCGCAGCAGCGGCTGCTCCTGGAGACGGCGTGGGAGGCCGTGGAACGGGCGGGCATCGCCCCGTCGTCCCTGCGCTCCACCCGGACCGGCGTCTACGTCGGTGCCATGTCCCAGGAGTACGGCCCCCGGCTCCACGACGCCCCCGACGACCTGCGCGGCCACCTCCTCACCGGGAACACGGCCGGTGTCCTCTCCGGCCGTCTGTCCTACGTCCTCGGCTGCGAGGGTCCGGCCGTCACCGTGGACACGGCCTGCTCGTCCTCGCTGGTCGCCCTCCACCTGGCCGCCGAGTCCCTGCGGCGAGGGGAGTGCACGACGGCCCTCGCGGCGGGTGTGGCGGTGATGGCGACCCCGGGTCTGTTCGCGGAGTTCGCGCGCCAGGGCGGGCTGGCGGGCGACGGCCGCTGCAAGGCGTTCGGGGCGGGGGCCGACGGTACCGGCTGGTCGGAGGGGGTCGGCGTCCTCGTCGTCGAACGGCTCTCCGACGCCCGCCGCAACGGCCGTTCCGTCCTCGCGTTGTTGCGCGGTTCGGCGGTCAACCAGGACGGGGCCTCCAACGGCCTCACCGCCCCCAATGGGCCCGCCCAACAAGGGGTGATCCGCGACGCGTTGGCGAGCGCCGGGCTGTCGCCCGCGGATGTGGACGCCGTGGAGGCCCATGGGACGGGGACGCGGCTCGGCGACCCGATCGAGGCGCACGCACTGCTCGCCACGTACGGGCAGAACCGTGAACGGCCGCTGTGGCTCGGGTCGTTGAAGTCGAACATCGGCCATGCCCAGGCCGCCGCCGGAGTGGCCGGTGTCATCAAGACGGTGCTGGCGCTGCGGCACGGGGTGCTGCCGCGCACCCTGCACGTGGACGAGCCGTCGCCCGAGGTCGACTGGTCGGCGGGGTCGGTGGAACTGCTGATCGAGTCCCAGCCTTGGCCGGAGACGGGCCGTCCACGGCGGGCGGGGGTGTCGTCGTTCGGGATCAGCGGGACGAACGCGCATGTCGTGCTCGAACAGGCGCCTGTCCATGCCGGTGGTGACGAAGGTCCCAGGGCGGACCAGCCCGGTCCGTCGCCCGAGTGCGCTCCAGTCCCCCCGGTCTCCCCGGCCTCCCCGGTGTCCCCGGTGTCCCCGGTCCCCCTGGTCCTGTCGGCCGCGACCGAGGACGCGCTGCGGGCGCAGGCGGGGCGGTTGCGCGCCCGGCTCGCCGAAGCTCCCGCCGAGGCCACCCTCCGCGGACTCGCCGGGCTCGGCCACGCGCTGGCCGTGACCCGGGCCGCGCTGCCGCACCGGGCCGCTGTCGTGGCCGCCGACCGCGCGGAGGTGTTGGCCGACCTGGACGCCCTGGCGGCCGGGGCCGAGACGGCCACGGCGTTCCGGGCGACGGCCGTCGACGGGCGGACCGCGTTCCTCTTCACCGGCCAGGGCAGTCAACGCCCGCGCATGGGGCTGGAGTTGGCCGCCGACCAGCCCGTGTTCCGGGGTGCCGTCGACGACGTGGCGGCGCAACTCGACCCGCATCTGACGAGGCCCCTGGCGAAGGTACTGGCCGACGAGACCGGCCTGCTCGACCGCACCGAGTACGCCCAGCCCGCCCTGTTCGCCCTCGAAGTGGCCCTCTTCCGGCAGCTGCAACACTGGGGGATCGCCCCCGACCACCTGCTCGGCCACTCCGTCGGCGCGCTCGCGGCGGCCCATGTCGCGGGGGTGCTGTCGCTGCCGGACGCCTGCCGGCTCGTCGCGGCCCGTGGCCGGCTGATGCAGGCGCTGCCCGGGACGGGTGCCATGGCCGCCGTGGAGGCCACCGAGGCGGAGATCCTGCCCGAACTCGTCGGACGCGGCCACGAGATCGGCCTCGCCGCCGTCAACGGCCCGACGGCGGTGGTGATCTCCGGTGACACCGAAGCGGTGGCCCGCGTGGCACGCGACTGGGAGCGCCGTGGCCGCCGTACCCGCATGCTGCGGGTCTCCCACGCCTTCCACTCACCCCACATGGACGCGATGCTCGCCGACTTCGACGAGGTCGCCCGCTCGGTGACCTACCACCCGCCGGCCCTCTCCGTGATCAGCGATGTCACGGGGGAACCGGCGACGGACGCCGACCTGTGCTCGCCCGACTACTGGGTCCGCCACGTGCGCGAGACCGTCCGCTTCCACGACGGTGTGCGCCAGCTGCGGGCCCTGGGCACTACGCGGTACCTGGAGCTGGGTCCGGACGGGGTGCTCGGCGCGATGGTGCGGGAGTGCTTGGCGGAGGGGAGTGACGGGCGCGGTGTGACGGGCGGGGGGCTTGAGGGATGTGAGGGGCGTGGTGTTGCGGAGCGGAGCGAAGGGGTGGGTGTCCGTGTCGCGGGGCGGGCCGACGCGCTCGTCGTGCCGTTGTTGCGTGCTGGGCGGCCGGAGCCGCTGAGCGCCGTGACCGCCGTCGCCCGGTTGCACGTGACAGGCCACACCCCCGACTGGGCCTCGGTCTTCGAAGGGCACCCGCCCGCTCCTCCCGAGTCCCTGCCGACCTACGCCTTCCAGCGGCGCCGCTACTGGCTCGCCCCCACGACGGCCCAGCCCGCAACCGCGCCCGGTACGACACCGCTCAGCCATCCGCTGCTCTCCTCGGCCCTCACCCTCGCGGACTCCGGGCACACCGTGCTGACCGGCCGGCTCTCCACGACCACCCATCCCTGGCTCGCGGACCGCACGGTGCACGACCGGGTGGCCGTACCCGACACGGTGCTCCTGGACCTCGCCGTCACCGCCGCGCGCGAGACCGGCGCCGGACAGGTCGCCGCACTACGGCCCACCGCACCGCTGCCGCCGCCCGCGCACGGAGCGCTGGAGCTCCAGGTCACGGTCGGCCCCCAGGACGGCGTGCACGGCCACCGCCCCGTGACCGTGCACGCCCGCGCCGAGGGCGGTGACACCGGATGGGTCCGACACGCGGAGGGCGCTCTCGCGCCCGCGACCGGCGCGGAGCGCGCCGGGGCCGGGCGGTCCGGGCACGGCGGGGGCGCCCCTGTACCCGCGCCCGCCACGGACGTCGACACGGGCGGAGCGGGGGAGTGGCCGCCGAGAGGGGCCGAGCCGGTCGATGTGCGGGCCCTCGCCGACGGGTACGGGTACGACTCGGGGGCCGCTGTCACGTACGGGCCCGGTCTCTCCGCTCTGCGCGCGGTGTGGCGGTGTGGCGCAGAGCTGTGGGCCGAGTTGGTCGTACCGGACTCCGACCGCGCCACCGCCGCCGACTTCGGGCTGCACCCGGCGCTCCTGGAGAGCGTGCTGCACGCCCTCCGACTCACCCGGGCGGACGGCGACGGAACGTGGTACGCGGCGACCTACCGCCACGTCAGCGTGCCGGGCGTCCCGACCGGGCGACTGCGGGTGCGGATCACGCCGGCCGGCGTGGGCGACGGCCACTCCGACGGCGACGGCCAGCCCGGTGGCGACGGCCAGTCCTACGGCCACGGCGACGGCGATAGCCACTCCGACGGCGTCGGCCACGGCCAGGGCGAGGGCGAGGGCGCGGGCGCGGGCGTCAGCCACTGTGCTGGTGCCGGTGGCAGTACCACTGCCGGCGTGGGCGTGGGCGTGGGCGTCGGCCATGGCGTGGGTGTCGGCGTCCGGATCACCGACCCCGCCGGGCGCCTCGTGGCGAGCGTCGGCACGCTCACCTCGCGTCCGCTGCCCACCCCCACCGAGTCGGCCGACCACTCCTACGCCAACACCGCGCCGTACGAACTGGCTTGGCGCCCCGTCGAACAGCCGCTAGGCGCACCGCCCGCCCGCTGGGCCCTGCTGGGCGACCCCGATCTCCTCCCGGCCGGAGCACTGCCCGGCGCCGACCACCACCGGGACCTCGCCTCCCTCACGACCGCGCACACGCTGCCGGAACTGGTCGTTGCCCGCTGCGCCACCGCACCGGCCGACGGGGACGCGGGCTCCACCGGGGCCGCCGCCCGCGCCGTTGCCCAGGGGGCGGCACGGCTCGCCCGCGCCTGGCTCGCCGACGAACGTCTCGCCGACACCCGGCTGGTCGTCGTCACGCGCCGGGCGGTCGCGGTCGACGACGGCCCGTGCGAGCCCGGTGAGGCACCCGCCTGGGGCCTGTTCCGCTCGGCGCAGACCGAACACCCCGGCCGTTTCCTGCTGGTGGACCTGGACGACGACCCCGTTTCCGCCGCCGCCCTGCCCGCAGCGGCCGCCTGCGGCGAGCCCCAGATCGCCATCCGGGCCGGCCGCCTGCATGCACCCCGCCTAGTCCGACCGAGGCCCCTCGCCCCCGACACGGCGCCGACAACGGGCCCCACCCCATCCGTGTCCCACGGCACGCGGCGGCCCTCCACCCCCCTCGCCCCGGAAGCAGCCGTACCCGCCGAGGCGGTCAGGCCCACCCTCGACACCGCCGGGCCCACCCTCGACCCCGACGGAACCGTCCTCGTCACCGGCGGTACCGGATCCCTGGGGCGCCTGGTCGCCCGGCATCTGGTCGCGCGGCACGGTGTCCGGAATCTGTTGCTGGTCAGTCGTCGGGGCGCCGAGGCGCCGGGCATCGGCGAAGCCGTCGCCGCGCTCGGTGCGGGCGTGCGGGTCACGGTCGCCGCCTGTGACGTGGCGGACCGGGACGCGGTCGCCGCCGTTCTCGCGGGGATCCCCGGGGCGCACCCGCTCACCGCGGTCGTGCACACGGCGGGTGTGCTCCATGACTCCGTCGTCGAAGCCATCGAGCCCTGCGACCTCGACCGGGTACTGCGGCCCAAGATCGACGCGGCCTGGCACCTGCACGAGCTGACCGCCGGGGCCGACCTCTCCGCGTTCGTGCTGTTCTCGTCCGTCTCCGGGATCAACGGGGCGGCGGGGCAGGGCAGTTACGCGGCAGGCAACGCCTTCCTCGACGCGCTGGCGCAGGCACGCCGTGCCCGGGGGCTGCCCGCCGTGTCGCTCGCCTGGGGGCCCTGGGCTCCCGGCGGAGGCATGACCGGCGGTCTCACCGAGACGGATCTGCGCCGGATGCGCCGCACAGGACTGCTGCCGCTCGACCCGGCCCACGGCCTCGCCCTCCTCGACGCCGCCCTGTCCCGGCCGGGCCCCGCGCTACGACTGCCGCTGGCACTGTCCCTGCCGGTCGTGCGGCGGACGGCGTACGACGGCGAGGCGCTGCCGCTCTACCGCGAACTGGCGGGCAGCGCGTGGCGCGACCCCGCCGAGGCGGACCTCCTCGGCGCCGGCCGCGAAGAAGCGGGTGGCGGCGCGACCGCCGGCTCCACGCCGGTACGGCTGTCGGCCGGGGCCGGGCGTTCCGCCCCGGAGCAGGAGGCCGCCCTCCTCGAACAGGTCCGCGCGCACGCCGCCGCCGTGCTCGGCCACCGCGACGGACGACGGGTGGACGCGGCCCGCACCTTCAAGGAGCTGGGGTTCGACTCCCTGATGGGCGTCGAACTCCGCAACAGGCTGACCACCGCGAGCGGCCACCGCATGCCCGCCGGACTGCTGTTCAACCAGCCCACACCCCAGGCGGTCGCCCGCTATCTGCGCACCCGCCTCGCCCCACCGGCCCCGCCGACCCCCGCCGGGACACTCGCCGACGGGATCGACCGGCTGGAAGAACTCCTGGCCGGCGCCCCCGCCGACCCCACTGATCCCGCCGAACTGCGCCACGCGGCCGACCGGTTGCGCATCCTGCTCGCCCGCTGCGAGACGCCGTACGCCGTCACCGTCCCCGAGGGCGGCAGGGAGACAGCGACAGCACCGACGGCCGGCAACGGCACACACCCCGGCACGAGCAGCACGAACGGCGTGAATGGAAGCAACGGCGCGAGCGGCGCGAACGATGCGCACGGGGCGGACACCGTCGAGGGCGGCGGCGTACGGGCGGCACTCAGCACAGCCAGTGTCGACGATCTCTTCTCCTTCATCGACCGGGAACTCGGTACCGACCGGCAGGAGCACGGGCAATGACGGACATGGCGGCAGCGGAATCCGAGAAGCTGGTCGAGTACCTCAAGCGCGTCACGGCCGAACTCCACGAGACCCGTGGCCGGTTGCGGAGGGCCGAGGACAGCGCGCGTGAGCCGATCGCGATCGTCGGCGTCGGCTGCCGGCTGCCGGGCGGCGTGGACTCGCCGCGACGGCTGTGGGAGTTGGTGGCCGGCGGACACGACGCCATCGGCGAGGTCCCGGCCGACCGGGGCTGGGACGTCGTGTACCCGGGTGGCTTCCTGCCGGACGTGGCGGGCTTCGACGCGGCCTTCTTCGGTGTCTCGCCGCGCGAGGCCGCCGCCATGGACCCGCAGCAGCGACTGCTCCTGGAGACCGCCTGGGAGGCTTTCGAACACGCCGGGATCGCCCCGCGCTCGCCCGCGTCCCGGCGGACGGGAGTCTTCGCGGGGCTCGTCGCCCAGGAGTACGGGCCCCGCCTGGACGAGGCGTCCGACGACACCGGCGGGCATGTGCTGACCGGTACCACCGCGAGCGTGGCCTCCGGCCGTATCGCCTACACCTTCGACTTCGACGGCCCGGCCGTCACCGTGGACACCGCCTGCTCGTCCTCCCTGGTCGCCCTGCATCTGGCCGCCCAGGCGCTGCGGCGCGGCGACTGCGACCTGGCGCTCGCCGGCGGGGTGTGCGTGCTGCCGACGCCCGGCACCTTCCTCACCTTCGAACGACAGGGCGGCCTCGCGCCGGACGGCCGCTGCAAGGCCTTCGGGGCCGGCGCCGACGGGACGGGCTGGTCCGAGGGCGCCGTACTGCTCCTCGTCGAGCGGCTGTCCGACGCCCGCCGCAACGGCCACCCGGTCCTCGCCGTCGTACGGGGTACGGCGGTGAACCAGGACGGTGCCTCCAACGGGCTCACCGCGCCCAGTGGTCCCGCGCAGGAACGGGTCGTCCGGGCCGCGCTCGCCGACGCCGGGCTGACCGCCGCCGACATCGACGCGGTGGAGGCGCACGGCACCGGCACCCGGCTCGGCGACCCCATCGAGGCCGAGGCCCTGCTCGCCGTCTACGGCGACGGCCGCCCCGCCGACCGTCCGCTGTGGCTGGGCTCCCTGAAGTCGAACATCGGCCACACGCAGGCCGCCGCGGGCGCCGCCGGTGTCGTCAAGACGCTGCTGGCGATGCGGCACGGCATCCTGCCGCCGACCCTGCACGCCTCCGAGCCCACCCGTGAGGTGGACTGGTCCGACGGCACGGTACGGCTGCTGACGGAGTCCCGGCCGTGGCCGGAGACGGGCCGCCCGCGCCGGGCGGGTGTCTCGTCGTTCGGCATCAGCGGCACCAACGCCCACGTCATCCTCGAACAGGCCCCCGCCCCCGCCGACATCGACGCCAACGCCGGTGCCGACATCGAGACCGGCGCCGTCGACCCGGCCGAGACCCCGTTCACCGTGCCGCCCCTGCTGCCCTGGCCGCTCACCGCCCGCTCGTCGGCCGCGCTCCGCGACCGGGCCCGCATCCTGCACCGGCACCTGGAGGCCGCCGCCGAAGCCGCCGCCGAAGCCGCCGCCGAGGCCTCCGCGGCGGACGTCGCCCGGTCGCTCGCCACCGTCCCGGCACCCCTGGAGCACCGTACGGTCGCCCTCGCACCCGACCGCGACGGCCTGCTCGCCCTGCTGGCGCGGGCCGCCGAGGGCGAGACCCCGCGGGGTCTCGTACGCGGCCACCACGCGGGCCCCGGGCCCGCCCGCACCGTGTTCGTCTTCCCCGGCCAGGGCTCCCAGTGGGCCGGCATGGCGGTCGACCTGCTGGACGCCTCACCGGTGTTCGCCCGCCGCATGGCCGAGTGCGAGGCCGCCCTCGCCCCGTACGCCGACTGGCGGCTCACCGACGTCCTGCGTGCCCCGGACGCCGCGCGGCTGCTGACACGTGTGGACGTCGTGCAGCCCGTGCTGTGGGCGGTCGTCGTCTCCCTCGCCGAGCTGTGGGCCTCCTGCGGGGTACGGCCCGACGCGGTCGTCGGCCACTCCCAGGGCGAGATCGCCGCCGCTGTCGTCGCCGGCGCGCTCACCCTCGACGACGGCGCCCGCGTCGTCGCCCTGCGCTCCCGGGCACTGGCCGAACTGCCGGACCGGGGCGGCATGCTCTCCGTCGCGGAACCCGCCGACGCCGTACGCGCCCGCCTGGCCTCCTTCTCCGGCCGTCTCGACATCGGCGCCGTCAACGGCCCGGCCTCGACCGTCGTCACCGGCGACGAGACGGACCTCGACGCCCTGGCGGCCGACTGTGCCCGCGACGGCGTACGCGCCCAGCGCGTCAACATCGACTACGCGTCCCACTCCCCGCGCGTCGCCGCCCTGGAGGACCGGATCACCGACCTCCTCGCCCCCGTACGCCCCCTCCCCGGCCGTATCGCCTACTACTCCCCGCTCACCGGCGGCCGCCTGGAGACGACCGGGCTCGACGCCGGTTACTGGTACCGCAGCCTGCGCCACACCGTCAGGTTCGAGGAGGCCACCCGCGCCGCGCTCGACGACGGGCACACTCTGTTCATCGAGGTCAGTCCGCATCCAGTGCTCGTCGGCGCGGTCCAGGGCACCCTGGACGCGGCCGAGGAGACCGCCGCCGTGCTCGGCACCCTGCGGCGGGGGCCGGGCGGCCGGCCCGAGCGGTTCGTGGAGGCCCTCGCCGAGGCGTACGTCCATGGGGCGTCCGTCGACTGGACGGCTCTCGTCGCCGGCACCGGCGCCCGCCGCGTCGAGCTGCCCACCTACCCGTTCCAACGCTCCGGGCACTGGCTGAGCAGGCCCTCGGCCGCGGTCGGCTCCGACGATCCCGCCACGGCCGCCCTGTGGGAGGCCGTGGACCGGGACGACATAGCGGGCGTGGCCGGGCAGTTGGGCGTACAGCCCGACGACTCCCTCGCGGACACCGTGCGCGCGCTGGCCGCCTGGCGGGCCGACTCCCGCCGGACCACCGCCATCGACCGCTGCCGCTACCGGGTCGCCTGGAAGCCCGTCCCCGTCCCCGCGTCGGCGGGCCCCCGGCTCACCGGCGACTGGGTGCTGCTGACACCCGGCGACCACGCTTCGTCCGACGGCCCCGACTTCGCGGACTGGGCGGAGGAAACCCTCCTCGCCCACGGCGCCGACCGCGTCCACCGGATCCCGGTCACCGCAGCGACCGGGCGTACGGAACTCGCCGAGCTGCTGCGCCGCCACGCCTCCGCCGCCGGCGTCGTCTCCCTCCTCGGCACCGACATACGCCCCCACCCCGACCACCCGACCGTCCCCACCGGCGTCGCCACCACCCTCACGGCCGCCCAGGCCCTCCTGGACGCCGACGGCAACGCCCCGCTGTGGTGCCTCACCCGGGGGGCGGTCACCACGGGCCCGGACGGCGGACCGCCGAACGCCAAGGCCGAGCCCGACTTTGGCGCTGGCGGTGGCGGTGGAGTTGGCGGTCGCGGTCGCGGTGGCGAAGGTGCCGACGTCGGCCCTGTGCCCGGTTCCGTCCCCGTCCCCGTCCCCGGTCCGAGTCCGGAACAGGCCCAGATCTGGGGGCTCGGCCGGGTCGCCGGGCTGGAGACGCCGGGTATCTGGGGTGGGCTCATCGACCTGCCGATCCACCTCGACACCCCGGCGGCCCACATGCTCGGCGCCGTACTCGCCGCCCCCGGCGACGAACAGGAGTGGGCGCTGCGCGCCGGGGGCCCCCTCGTCCGCCGCCTCGTCCGGGCCCCGCGCGCCGCGTCGTCCGCCGCTTTGGGCGCCGCTGTGTCTTCCTTTCCGGGCGCCGCCGGGGCCGTCGCTTCTGGCGCCCACGCGACCATCGATCCGCGTGCCGCCGCGACGGCCGCTCCTGGCGCCGATGAGACTGCCGCTCCGCGTGCCGCCTCGTCCGCCGCCTCGCGGGCCGCTGTGCCTTCCGCTCCGTGTGCCGCCGCGACCGCCGCTCCTGGCGCCGCCGGGGCCGTCGCTCCGCGTACCGCCTCGTCTGCCACTCCTGGCGCCGCCGCGACCACCGCTCCGCCCGCCACCGGGCCCACCGCTCCGCCCGCCACCGAGCCGTCCACCCCGCCCGCCTCGACGCCCCCCACCCCGCCCGCCTCGGCGAGCACCCCCACCGGCCGCTGGCAGCCGCGCGGCACGGTCCTGATCACCGGTGGGACCGGTGCCCTGGGGGGTCACGTCGCTCGTCGGCTGGCTCGGGAAGGTGTGGACCATCTCGTGCTGACCGGCCGTCGTGGGGCCGAGGCGCCCGGGGCCGCCGAACTGGCCGAGGAGCTGCGTGCCTTGGGCGCGCGGGTGACGCTCGCCGCCTGTGATGTCGGGGACCGTGACGCACTGGCCGCCGTCCTGGACGCGATCCCCGCCGAACAACCCCTCACCGCCGTCGTGCACGCCGCGGGCGTCAGCGCGCTCGGCCGGCTCGACACCACCAACTGCGCCGACCTCGCCGCGATGGCGGAGGGGAAGGTGAGCGGCGCACGCCACCTGGACGACCTCCTCGCCGACCGCGACCTCGACGCCTTCGTTCTCTTCTCCTCCGGCGCCGCCGTCTGGGGAGGCGCCCGCCAGGCCGCCTACGCGGCAGCCAACGCCCACCTCGACGCCCTCGCCGCCCGCCGCCGCGCCCGTGGACTGACCGCCACCTGTGTGGCGTGGGGCAGTTGGGGCGGGGGCGGGATGGTCGACGCCCGGATCCAGCGCGTGTTCGAGCGGATCGGCGTACGGGCCATGGACCCGGACCTCGCCGTCGGGGCGCTGTTCGACGCCGTCGCCCGGGGCGAGACCCGGCTGACGGTCACCGACATGGACTGGCGGGCCTTCGCCACCGGCTTCCGCCTCTCCCGTCGCCGCACCCTCCTCGACGACATCCCCGAGGCCACCGACACGCCCCCGACCGCCGAACCCGCCCCGGACGCGGAGCACAACGCGGAGCGCACCACCGGCACCTCCGCCCTGGCGGACACCCTGACCGGCCTCACCGACCGCGAACGCGACCGCCGCCTGCTGGACCTCGTACGCTCCGCCGCCGCCACGGCCCTCGGCCACGCCGACACGGCCGAGGTCGGCGCCACCGCCACCTTCCGCGACCTCGGCCTCGACTCCGTGACCGCCATCGACCTCCGCAACCGGCTCGCCACCGCCACCGGCCTGACCCTGCCCGGCACCCTCGTCTTCGACCACCCCACCCCCACCGCCGTCGCCACCGAACTGCGCACCCTGCTCACCCCCGACCCGGCCCCGGTATCGGCATTGGCCTCGGCATCGGCATCGGAGGGGACCCGTACACCCGTACTCACCGACGACCCCATCGCCGTCGTCGCCATGTCCTGCCGTCTGCCCGGCGGCGTGACCTCACCCGAGGACCTGTGGCGCCTGGTCGCCGAAGGCCGCGACGGCATCACCCCCTTCCCGGCCGACCGGGGCTGGAACACCGCCGCACTCGGCGACGGGCACGCCCTCCCCGGCGAGGGCGGATTCCTGCACGACCTCGCCGGCTTCGACGCCGCGTTCTTCGGTATCTCGCCGCGCGAGGCCCTGGCGATGGACCCGCAGCAGCGGCTGTTGCTGGAGGTCTCGTGGGAGGCGATCGAACGGGCCGGCATCGACCCGCTCTCCCTGCGCGGCAGCCGTACCGGCGTCTTCGTCGGCGCCGGACACTTCGACTACGCCTCCCTGGCCCTCGCCACCGAAGAGGGCAAGGACTACGCCCTCACCGGCTCCGCCGGCAGCGTCCTCTCCGGCCGGATCGCGTACACGCTCGGCCTTGAGGGCCCGGCGGTCACCGTCGACACCGCGTGCTCCTCCTCCCTCGTCGCCCTGCACGACGCGGCCCGCGCCCTGCGCGACGGCGAGTGCGGACTCGCCCTCGTCGGCGGCGCCGCCGTGATGGCCACCACCGCCGCCTACGAGGCCTTCGCCCGGCAGGGCGGCCTCGCCGCCGACGGCCGCTGCAAGGCCTTCGCGGACACGGCCGACGGCACGGGGTGGTCGGAGGGGGTGGGCGTGCTGGTCGTGGAGCGGTTGTCCGACGCCCGTCGCAACGGCCACCCGGTGCTGGCGGTGGTGCGGGGTTCGGCGGTGAACCAGGACGGCGCGTCCAACGGCCTCACCGCGCCGAACGGCCCCTCCCAACAGCGGGTGATCCGGGACGCTTTGGCGAGCGCGGGCCTGTCGCCCGCCGACGTGGACGCAGTGGAGGCCCACGGCACCGGCACCCGGCTCGGCGACCCCATCGAGGCCCAGGCCCTGCTCGCGACGTACGGGCAGGAACGTGAACGGCCTTTGTATCTGGGGTCGTTGAAGTCGAACATCGGTCATGCCCAGGCCGCGGCAGGCGTCGCGGGGGTCATCAAGACCGTCATGGCACTCCGGCACGGGGCGCTGCCGCGCACCCTCCACGTGGACGCGCCGACGGGGCAGGTCGACTGGGCCGCCGGTGCGGTGGAGCTGCTGACCGAGGCCCGGGAGTGGCCGGAGACGGGGCGTCCGCGCCGGGCCGGTGTGTCGGCCTTCGGGGTCAGCGGCACCAACGCCCACCTCATCCTCGAACAGGGCGATGCGCTCGAACAGGGCGATACGGACGAGCCGGGCGCCGCCCCGGACACCGGCCGCCCCCTGCCGGTCGTGCCCCTGCTGCTGTCGGCCCGGGGAACCACCGCCCTGCGCGCCCAGGCCGCACGCCTGCGCGACCTCCTGGACGGCGAGGCAGAGACACCCGCCCTGCACGACATCGGTCTCACCCTCGCCGCACACCGCGCCGCGCTCGACCACCGCGCCGCCGTCCTGGCCGCCGACAAGGAGACCTTCCGCGCCGCCCTCGACGCGCTGGCCGAGGACCGCCCGTACCCCGGCCTCGCGCGGGGAACAGCCGCCACCGGAAGCGGCCTGGCGGTGGTGTTCTCCGGTCAGGGGGCTCAACGGGTGGGTATGGGCCGTGACTTGTATGAGGCGTTTCCGGTGTTCGCGGCGGCGTTCGACGAGGTGTGCGAGGGCTTCGAGGGGTTGTTGCCGGATTCCTTGCAGGAGGTGGTGTTCGACGGTCTGGCGGAGGAGTTGGAGTCGACGGGGTGGGCGCAGCCGGCTCTCTTCGCTTTGGAAGTGGCGTTGTTCCGGCTGCTGGAGTCGTGGGGTGTACGGCCGGATGTGTTGATGGGGCATTCGCTGGGTGAGCTGGTGGCGGCGCACGTGTCCGGGGTGTGGTCGCTGGAGGATGCCTGTCGGGTGGTGGCGGCGCGGGCGCGGTTGATGCAGGCGTTGCCGTCGGGCGGGGCGATGTGGGC